>JBOGHY010000289.1:0-21970 GCA_050742375.1 Acidimicrobiales bacterium
AGCTCGGCCACGTCGTCCCCGTGCATCATCGGGGTGCGGCGGTACAGCAGGCGGTCGCCGAGAGAGAATCCGGCTTCGACAAGGCTCGACCACGTCTGGCGCCCGCAGATGCCGTCTGGGCGCAGGCCTCGGTCTGTCTGGAAGGCGCGCACTGCCGCCTCGGTCCCGTCGAGGAAGCTGCCCTCGGCGTCGGGAAAGCTGGACAAGCCGAGCTTTGTGAGACGCAGCTGCAGGTCGACAACGGCGCGGCCGGAGCTCCCGGTGGTGAGCGGCAGGACTTGCGGCCCGGGTGCCGTGGCGGCGGCCGGGCCGCCGCGAGATGCCCGCGTGTGAGGGACCGCCATATCTCGCCACATCGTAGGGACTTGGTGGGAGCGGCCCCGGCATCGAGCCGCCCACCGCGAAGCGCCGCGGCCACCGCTCGCAGGCGACGCGGGACACCACCAGCCCGGGTGTACCGGTTAGGCCCCAGAGGCCGACCGCGGCGGGGCCCCAGGCGAGCTGGTCGCGCCTAGCTCGGGCGAGGCCTAAAGAGCCATCAGGCGAGGAAGGGCTCCACCTCGGAGAGTATCTGGCTCTTCGGCCGAGAGCCGACGATGCGGCGCTGGGCCTCGCCGTCTTTGAACAGCAGCAGCGTCGGGATGCTCATCACCTGGTAGCGCTGCGCCGTGCGCGGGTTGTCGTCCACGTTGAGCTTTGCGATGCGGAGCCCGGCCCGCTCGCCTGCGATCTCTTCGAGCACGGGTGACACCGCCTTGCAGGGGCCGCACCAGGCAGCCCAGAAATCGACGAGCACGGGCACCTCAGAAGCCGTCACCTGCTCGTCGAAGTCGTCGTCGTTCACCGTGATGACGTTGCCGTTGTCGCTCATCTTGCTCTCCTGTGGGTCTCTGTCGGTTTCGCCGGCGCCGAGGAGGGTCTCCACCGGCGCCGCTTGTGTAGCTTCTGCAACCTGCGCAGCCTCGCCTACGAGCTGGCGATGAGCGCCGCCTGCTGGGTCGCCGCGTCGATGGCGGCCAGGTAGCGCTCCGCCTCGATGGCGGCCTGGCAGCCCGATCCGGCAGCCGTCACCGCCTGACGGTAGACGTGGTCCTGCACGTCGCCGCAGGCGAAGATGCCCGGCACCGCCGTCGCGGTTCCCTGCTTGGTCAACAAGTAGCCGGCGCCGTCCATTTCCAGCTGCCCGGCGAACAGACCGGTGTTCGGCTCGTGGCCGATCGCGACGAAAAGACCGTCCAGCTCGAGGCGCGTCTCCTTCCCGGTAGCCACATCGCTCAAACGCACCCCCTCGAGGTGCTCGGTGCCGAGCACCTCGGTCACGACCGAGTCGAAGCTGAAGGAGATCTTCGCGTTGCGAAAGGCACGGTCCTGCATGATCTTCGAGGCGCGCAGCTGCTTGCGGCGGTGCACGATCGTGACCGACGAGGCGAACTTGGTGAGGAAGAGCGCCTCTTCGAGCGCCGAGTCGCCGCCGCCGACGACGGCGATGCTCCGGTCCCGGAAGAAGAAGCCGTCGCAGGTGGCGCACGTCGAGACGCCGCGCCCGAGAAGGCGCGCCTCTCCGGGCACGCCAAGCATGAGAGAGCGTGCGCCTGTGGCGATGATGAGGCTGCGCGTGCGTAGGCTCGGCTCGTCCCCGTCGCCCGAGACCCCGTCGCCGGAGAGCCATACAGCGACCGGGGATGTCGACAGATCGACGCGGGTGGCTTTCGAGGTCCTCATCTCGGCGCCGAAACGCTGTGCCTGGGCACGCATCGACGCCATCAGATCCGGGCCCATCACGCCTTCTACGAAGCCGGGGAAATTCTCCACCTCGGTGGTGAGCATGAGCTGGCCACCGGGCTGCTCGCTCGTGGAGGACAGCTCCCCCTCGACGACGAGGGGCGCCAGATCTGCCCGGGCGGCGTAAATGGCTGCCGTTAGCCCGGCAGGCCCCGAACCGAGGATCACCACGTCGTGGATGCGCGCGCCGCTCACCTGAAATTGCCTCTCCGTCCGGCGGCGGCTAGGTCCGTCGCCGCCGCATCCGCGTGATAAACAGCCCCGACATGGAGAAGATTCCACCCACGATCAGATAGCTTGCCCACACCCTGCGGTGGAAGATCTCCGTGTCGAGCAGGCGGACGAAGCCGACGGCGAAGAGCACTGCGACGGTCGCTCCCACAAAGGCACCAAGGAGGCCGAGCAGGAGGTAGCTCACGAGCTTCGATGCCGGCCTCACGGTGCGGTCCCGCACGAGCGAGACGAGGTCGCCGACCTTGCGGGTTGCCTGAGCCGCCCAGTCCGTACGGCCTGCGCCGGAGTCGTCCGGGCTCATGCCCCGAAGGATACTGCCGAGCACCTAGGGGGCGCTCAGCTCAAAGCAGACCCCGATGGTTCCGGGGCCGCAGTGGGTGCCGATGACGGGGCCGATGTAGCTGACGGGGATGTCGCCGTGGGAGTCGCCGAGCAGGGACAGAAAGTCGTCGAGGTCGGGGGCGTCGGCGTGGACGACGGCCAGGCGCCGGATCTGCCCGGCGGCGTCGACCTTGTCGGCGAGGTACCGGAGTGACCGGCCGCGCGTGCGCTGGCGCGACTCGGACTCGACCACGCCATCGCGCACGGTGATCACCGGCTTGATCGACAAGAGCGAGCCCACGAGGGCTTGCGCCCCCCCGACGCGTCCCCCTTTGCGCAGGTTCTCGAGGGTGTCGAGGGCGCCGAAGACCTGTACGGCCGCCGCCGCGGCCGCCGCCGCGGCTGCCACCTCGTCCAGATCGGCCCCGCCGTCGGCAGCGTCGGCCGCCGCCAGCACGCAGAGGCCCTCGCCCATCGTCACCGAGAGAGAGTCCACCACCTTCACGGGCACGCGACCTGCAACCGCCTCGGCGCCGGCGACGGCCGCCTGGTAGGTGGCCGACAGCTTGGAGGAAAGGGTGACGCAGACGACTCCGTCGCCGCCGCCGGACAGGCGGTCGAAGGTCTCGGCGAAAGCTCCCGGAGATGGGGCCGAGGTCTCGGGCAGAGCAGAGGTATTGGCGCAGTTGTGCCAAAAGTCCTCGGCCGACCAGCTCCGCGTGACGTCGAGCTCGAGGTCCCCGAGGCGTACGTCGAGAGGCACGACCGAGATGGCGCGCCGCGAGCAGACGAGCGGGTCGAGATCGGCCCCGCTGTCAGTGACGACCCTGATGGTTGCCATCGGCTCCCTTTCCGGCGGCCCGTCGCCGCCGGCGGGAAGTCTGCCAGCCACCGAGCACGCACGCCCCTCCTGCGTAGACGACGACCCCGGCGAGCACCCCGGCGAGGACGCGCAGCACGAGGGCGCCCTCGCTCGCCGATCCGACGCCGGCGGTCACAAGGGCGACCACCGCGCCCATCACCACCGACAGCCATGTCGATCGCCAAACGTAATGACCGACGAGCCCCCGGCCGCCGAGGCTGCCCATCTTTCTCCTCAGCACCAAAAGGGCAACCACGGCCGAGACGCTGTAGGCGATGGTGAGCGACAGCGACAGCCCCGCCGCCTTCAGGAAGCTTGTGAGCAGGAAGGCGAGGGCGACGTTGAGGGAGTTCTCGACGAGGTAGAGAAAGAACGCCGTGCGGGTGTCGCGCATGGCCTGCAGGCCCCGGATGCACAACAGGTACGTGCAGTAGCCCGGAAGGCCGAGGGCGAGAAGGGCGAGCAGGCGACCGGTCAGGTGGGCGTTCGCGGCGGAGAAGGCTCCGTGGCGCAGCAGGAGGGTCACGACCGGGCCGGCGAGCACGAGGTAGCCGGCGGCCGAGGGGACGATGCCGGCGAGCATGCGCCTCAATCCGAGCCCGAATTGACGCGAGAGCTCACCGGCGTCGCCGATGCTGTGGCGGTGTGCGAGCTCGGGGCCAACTGCACTCATGACCGAGACGGCGATCATCCCGAAGGGGAGCTGGAAGAACTGGAAGGCGTAGGTGTAGTCGGTGAGGCGGCTGGCGCCCAGATGGACGGCGATGGCGAGCACCACGAACAGAGCCACCTGGTTGGCGACGACGAAGCCGATCGTCCAGCCCGACAGCGACAGGATCTCGGCGATCGCCGGGTCGCGCGGTCGCCAGACGAAGCGCGGTCGAAGCCCGCACCGCAGCGTCGCCGGGACGAGCACGGCGGCCTGGAGGATCACACCGAGAGTCGTCCCGATGCCGAGCAGAAGGACGAGGTGCTGGTCGTGGCGGAGCGCGGCGACGCTGGGGTGGTGCGAGATCGCCGAGGCGAAGACGAGCAGCACCGCGATGGCGACGAGGTTGTTGAGCACAGGCACGTAGGTGACGAGGACGAAACGACGGACGGTGTTGAGCAGGGCGGTCATCAGGCTGATGGCGCCGTAGGCGAGAAGCTGGACGGCGAACAGGCGCAGCAGCTCCGTGGCGACGGCCTTCTCGGCGCCAACCGCGGGGCCGCTCGCGCCGACCGCGTAGAGATCGATCACGAAGGGGGAGAGCAGCACGAAGGCGATCGTGGCGGCGACGAGCAGCACAGACGAGATCGTCACGACGGCCGAGATCGACTCGAGGGCCTCGTTGCTGTTGCGCGTCGAGAGCCGTTCGACGAACAGCGGGACGAAGGTGGCCGCCAGCACCCCGCCCAGAACGAGGTCGTGGACGATGTTCGGGGTGTTGTTCGCCATGTTGAAGGCGTCCGAGAGGCGGCCGCCTCCAAGGGCGTAGGCGGCGACCAGGAGCCGCAGCAGGCCGGTCAGCCGCGAGAGCGCCGTTCCCCCCGCCATGAGGGCGGTTGCCCGCAACAGCCCGCCGCGGCCGACCCGCAGCAGCGCTCGGCCCTCGCCGAGGGCCTCAGCGCGCTCACCCGCGCCGGCCCCGCCGGCCGGGGCGTCCCCGAGGACGGAGGACACCCTCGGGGGAGGTTCACCCCCGGCGACCTGCTCGTTCGGTCCTGGCGGTGCCAGCACGAGGCTGTGAGCGGTCTCAGGCGCCCCGCGGCCTGGGCGTGCCGTCGGCTGGACGATCGGAAAGAGGCGGGGGCCGGAGCCGTGCCACCTGCGCCTGCGGCCGAGGCTCCTCACAATCCCGAAGGCGAGGCTGCTTCCGGCGGCCCTCCGGGGGTCCTGGACGCCTCGAGCAGGGCGGCTCTGGCCGCCAGTGCGCCGCCGCGGTGCGTGCCCCGGCCCCGGCGCCGGCGCACGGTCGAGCGGAGCCACCAGAGCACAAGGACGGCGAGGGCCGCTATCGACAACCCGATTGCCACCCCCGATATCGCCGTCGAGCGGATCGGGATGCGCCCCGAGACCAAAAGCGTCCCGCTCGGCGCCGACAGGTCCAGGTCGAGGCTGAAGTTCCCGGCGGTTCGCGCCGAGAGGCGGATCGGAACGAGGTTGGTCCGAGGCACGAGGCGCAGGTGGAAGGTCGTCCTTCCCGGGAAGCTGAGGTCGGGGCTCGATGCGCTGAGGACCACATGAAGGGGCTCATGGGCCCGTGACACGATCGAGATGGGGACCCGGGCCGTGAGGGAGGTGATGGTGATGGCATGGCCGAAGGCCAGGCTTACCAGCTTCGCCTTCTTGGCGAGCTCCTCGGCGACGGCCGTAGCGTAGGCCTGCCGCCTCCCCTTCGAAAGCCCCTCGGATTCCGACTCGAGCAATCCCTCGGCGAGCGACTCGGTGGTTCGGGAGCGACCGCCGAGGAACGACCTGAGCGCCGCCAGCTCGTTCTGGCCCCCTCTGATGGTCGCAGCCGGTAGGAGGCTGCCCGGGTGAAGCCTGGGCGGCGAAAGGCGCCGGGACCGCAGCGCCCCCGTGGGGTCCACGGCTCCGGGGGGCACGTTGACGAAGAGGCCCGAGTCGGTCGTGGTGGTCACGAGAGGATCGCCCGACAGACCGGCGGCAACGGTGCTCAGAAAAGCAGCGCTCGGCCGCCACCGGCGAGGCGAGAGCAAGGCGACGCCCTTTCGCGCGTAGGGGATCTGGAAGTACAGGACTGCAAGGTTGGCGAGGAGTTGAGTGGCCCGCAGCACGGGCCCTTCCTTGCCGGAGAGATGGGATTCGAGGCCGGCATCGGACTCCGTCGCCTCGGCTCCCGAGGAGGGGACGACGAAAGGAGACAGAGCGGCGATGGGGAGGTCGGCCAGGCTCGGGCGCCGCACCGATCCTGAGGGCAGCACGACGGCGTTCACCCCGCTCCGGGCGAGCGAGGCGAGGACGCGGGGACCGATCCCCGTCGACGGGGCGAACACGTCGCTGTCGCCCGTGCTGCCGAGGAGGCCCGCCAGCACGTTTCGGCCCGCGCGCAGCTGCCGGGCGAGATCGCTGCCGAGCCCGCTCGAAAAGAGGCCGGGGAGATCGAGCGGGGCGAAGGTGTCGGGGACGATCTCGGTCCGTGCCGGGTCGCGGGCAAAAGAGCGAAGCGCCGACAGCGCCGCGCCCGCTCCGGGCGACCGGGCGAGCGCCAGGGCCCGGACGAATTGCGGCGACACGTCGAAGCTGAGGTCGAGGCCGGGGTCTGCCGCCAGCACTGTCTCGAGCAGGCGGAGCTCGGCTGTGTCGGCGACCGAGGGTGCTCCCGCGCCGGACGGTCCGAGCGCCGGGGAGCTGCCGATCGCCATCGTCCAGGCGAAGCGCAAAGGAGTGCTGCCCGAGACCTCGGCCGGCGGCGCCAGCACGAGGTAGGTCGTGACAGTGTCGAGGGCGAGACCCTCGCTCAGGTCGACCAGGGAGATCTGCAACGGGTAGACGCCGGCGCAGCCGCCGGCCACGCAGCTCACCTGGAGGATCGTGCCGTTGCTCGGTGGCGGGCCGGTGTGACCTGGGAGGTCGGGCGCAGAGACGGGCAGGCGAAGGGGAACGAGGCCGCCACCCTGGCGCCCCCGGAGGGTGGTGAGAGGGAGCGGGCCTGTCGTCCCGCTCATCACGCTCAAACCTGCGGTGTCGCCGGAAAGGGTCTGCTCGAAGGTCGAAAGGTAGACGGCCTTCGAGAAGAGCGTCACGCTCACTCCGAGCTCCGAGGCCCGAAGCGCAGACGAGACGGCGATCTCGAGATCCAGGCCGGAGCTCCGTTGGACGACGGCTGGGGCCGCCGACTCGAGCGACAGCGTGCTCGGACGAGGGCTCGCTTCAGCTGCGCCGGCCGCCGCGGCGGCGGCAGGGCCGAAGGGCAGGACGGCGCAGAGAGCCAGTGCGACAGCGCCCGCGGCCAGCCAGAACCGCTCCGCATTGGGCGCACGCACGCGGCGAAAGCGTACTTCGGGTCGCCGACCTGGCGGGGAGAGCGTGGCCTTGCCCGGTTATCGTGCGGGCAGATGTCGGTGTTGATCGGGAGCCATGAGGCCTTCTTTTCGCACGACACCGGGCGGCGCCACCCCGAGCGTCCCGGGAGGCTCGAAGCGGTCAGGCGCGGCGTTGCCGCCTCGGGTGTGGCGGGGGACGTCGCCGGCTTCGAGCCCCGAGAGGCGACCGACGAAGAACTCGGCCGGGTGCACGACGCCGGCTACGCCTTGGCCGTGCGCGACTTCTGCGCAGGAGGAGGCGGCTTCCTTGACCAGGACACCATCGCTTCCCCGGGCTCCTTCGATGCCGCGCTGCGGGCCGCCGGTGCCGGCCCGGACGCCGCCGAACGCCTGCGCGCCGGGGCCGCGGTGGCAGCCTTCCTCGCCCTGCGCCCGCCCGGTCACCACGCCCGGCCCGGCCGGGCTATGGGCTTTTGCCTGTTCAACAACGTGGCCGTGACGGCGGCAACTCTCGCCGCCGCCGGCGAGCGCGTGGCCGTCGTCGACTGGGACGCTCACCACGGCAACGGCACTCAGGAGATCTTCTACGCCCGGGGCGACGTGTTGTATGTGTCCATCCACCAGTTCCCCTGCTACCCGGGTACGGGCAGCCTCGCCGAGACGGGCACCGGTCCGGGCGCCGGAGCGACGGTCAATCTTCCCCTGCCCGCAGGCTCGGCCGGAGATGCGTACCGGGAGGCGATCGACACGGTCGTCACTCCGCTCGTGGAGCGCTTTGAGCCCGCCTGGGTGCTCGTCTCAGCCGGCTTCGACGGGCACCGCGACGACCCGCTCACAGATCTCGGGCTGTCGGCCGGCGACTATGCGGACCTGACGGCGCTGACCGTGCGCCTCGCTCCGCCCGGGCGCCGGATCGTCTTCCTCGAAGGGGGCTATGACCTCGCCGCCCTCGAGGCCTCGACGGCGGCGACCGTCGCAGCTCTCGATGGTGAGAGGCTCTTGCCCGAGGCGGCGACGAGCGCCGGCACGGCCGCCGCCTCCGCCGCCCGGGCCGTCGCCGCCGCCCGGCGGTTGTACCTCGGCTCCTGAGCCGATCGCCCTCCCTCGCCGACGATCTGGCGGCAAAGGGGATCTCGCACGGCGATGAAAGTGTCACTTCAGGTGTGCCGGGCGGGAGGTTCATAACGTGGCATTCCGGGATCTTTCGTCATACGAACGTCGTGTTTTATCCAATCGAGAGCCGGGTAATCCTGTCCCCTATGACACGACACATACGACACACAAGGATCCTGAGCGGTGCCGCCGTCGTCGTGGCACTCGGGCTTGGCGCCTCGGCGTGCAGCTCCGCGCCCACGGCGCAGTCCCAGGTGAGGAGCAACAAGAACGCCGCCCGCCACCAGGCTCACGAGGCGGCCCAGCAGCCGGAGATCCTGGCTGCTGACCAGAGCTCCAACGGCTATTCGGTGCAGGTGGCAAGGGTCCACTTGCCTGAAGGAAGCGTCGGGACCACGAAGCCCGGCGCCGGGGGCTACGTCGCGGTTTCGAGCGACGTGGCCTCCAAGCCTGGCACCATCCTCGGCTATACCAAGGTGGGCGAGGGGATCAGTACCAGCGTTCCCGTGCGGATCTCTTCGCGCTTGAGGACAGGCACATACGACTTGCTTCTTTTCACCGGGGACCAGCCACCGACCTCGCCGAATGGCATCGTGGCGGAAACCCACGTGCACGTGGTCGTCAGGTGATGAAGGCGGGCCCGGCCCGAGCTCCGTAGCCCTCTTCGAGAGTCTCGGGCTAGGTTCGCCGCTCGTGGTCCCCGAGCGCCTCCGCCCGGTCCTCGACGTAACCCTTCCCCTCGCTCAGATCTTCGGGGCCGTCGGGTACCGCCTCTACCTTGTTGGCGGGACGGTTCGCGATGCCATCGCCGGCCGCCCGGGTGGCGCCGGGGACGACGTCCCGGCCGACATCGACCTCACCACCGATGCTCTTCCGGATGAGGTGGAAGAGCTCCTCTTGCCGAGCGCCCGGGCCGTGTGGACGAGCGGGAAGCGCTTTGGGACGATCGGGGCTTTCGTAGGGGGGCGGCACGTCGAGATCACGACGCACCGCCACGAGGCCTACGACCCCACCTCGCGCAAGCCCGAAGTCGCCTTCGGCGACGACATCCGCGCCGACCTGTCGCGGCGCGACTTCACCGTCAACGCCATGGCTCTCAGGCTGCCGGACCTGGAGATGGTCGATCCCTTCGGCGGTCTCGACGATCTCGCGGTACGCCGGCTGCGCACCCCGCTCGAGCCGACGGAGTCCTTCTCCGACGACCCGCTGCGCATGCTGCGGGCCGCCCGCTTCGTCGCCGGCTACAGACTTAGCCCCGACGGGGAGCTCCTCGCAGCCGTCAGCGAGCTCGGTGAGCGGCTCTCGATCGTCTCGGCCGAGCGGATCCGCGATGAGCTCGACAAGCTCGTCGTGCTGCCGGTGCCCTCGTCCGGCCTGTGGTTCCTAGTGCGCACCGGATTGGCGACCCACTTCCTGCCCGAGCTGCCCGCGCTCGCCCTTGCCCAGGACCCTCTGCACCGGCACAAGGACGTGCTCGCTCACACGATCGCCGTCGTCGACAAGACCGGTCCCGACAAGATCCTGCGCCTGTCGGCGCTCTTTCACGACGTCGGGAAGCCGCGCACGAAGGTGGTCTCCGCCGCCGGCGTCACCTTCCACCACCACGACGCCGTCGGCGCCCGCATGACCCGCGAACGCATGAGGGCTCTTCGTTACCCGGCGGCCGAGATCGACGACGTCGCCCGCCTCGTCGACCTGCATCTGCGCTTCCACACCTACAAGATGGGATGGACCGACTCGGCGGTTCGCCGCTACGCCCGCGACGCCGGGCCGCTCCTCGGTCGCCTGAACGAGCTCACGCGTTCGGACTGCACCACCCGCAACGCCGCCCGCGCCCGGGCGCTATCCCGGCGCATGGACGAGCTGGAGGAGCGCCTCTCCGAGCTGCGCGCCCGTGAGGAGCTGGACTCCATCCGCCCCGAGCTCGACGGCAACGAGATCATGACCGAGCTCGGGCTCGGCCCGGGGCCGCTCGTCGGCGAGGCGCTCTCCTTCCTACTGTCGGTCCGTCTCGACGAGGGGATGCTCGGAGACGCCGAGATCCGACGCCGCCTCCTGCAGTGGTGGGCCGCCCGGTAGCGCTGCGGCGGCCCGCCGGCGACGGCCCTGGTGCAGGGCGGCAGTGTCTGTGGGCGAAGCGACGGACCTCACCCCCCGGCGGCGAATTCCTCCACCATGCGGCGCGCCTCCTCGTCCCGGTACTGGATCGGGGGCGACTTCATGAAGTACGCCGAGGGCCCGAGAAGCGGCCCGCCGATCCCGCGGTCGAGCGCGACGCGGGCGCAACGCACGGCGTCGATGATCACACCGGCCGAGTTCGGTGAGTCCCACACCTCGAGCTTCAGCTCGAGGTTGAGAGGGACGTCTCCAAAATTGCGGCCTTCCATGCGGATGTAGGCCCACTTTCGGTCCTCGAGCCAGGGGACGTAGTCAGAGGGCCCGATGTGGACGTCGTCGGCCGGGAGCGCCCGCTCCAGCTGGCTCGTCACGGCCTGGGTCTTTGAGATCTTCTTCGACTCGAGGCGCGCTCGTTCGAGCATGTTGCGGAAGTCCATGTTCCCGCCCACGTTCAGCTGGTAGGTGCGGTCGAGCACCATGCCGCGGTCCTCGAACAGCCGGGTCAGGATCCGGTGCACGATCGTCGACCCCACCTGGCTTTTGATGTCGTCCCCGACGATGGGCACGCCGGCGTCGCTGAAACGCTCGGCCCAGGCGGGGTCGCTAGCGATGAACACCGGTATGGCGTTCACGAAGGCGACCCCGGCCTCGAGGGCCGAGGCCGCGTAGTGCTTCTGGGCGACCTCGCTTCCGACTGGAAGGTATGCGACGAGGACCTCGGCCCCGCTCGATCGCAGAACCCCGGCCACGTCGACGGCGGCCGCCGGCGACTCCTCCACCGCCTGGCTGTAGTAGAGGCCGAGCCCGTCCAAGGTTGGCCCGCGCTCGACGGCCACGCCGAGGGAGGGCACCTCGGCGAAGCGGATGGTGTTGTTGAGGCCGGTGAAGATCGCTTTCGAGACGTCCAGACCGACCTTTGCGGCGTCGACGTCGAACGCCGCCACGATCTCGACGTCGCCGACGTGGTAGCCGCCGAGCTCGACGTGCATGAGCCCAGGGACCTCGGCGCCCGGATCGGCTCCGCGGTAGTGCTCGATGCCCTGCAGGAGCGAGCTGGCGCAGTTGCCGACGCCGGCGACGGCGAGCTTGATCTTCGGCGGCGAATTGGTCGTCAATGCGATCTCCTTGTCGGCAAGAGCAGAGGTCTCACGAGACCTCGCTCTCTGTCTGGCGCACGAGCGATGCTCGCTCGGTCGCGATGAGGTGGTCGATCCAGTCGATGTCGGCGCGCAGCACGTCGCGGGAGTGCTCCGCCAGGGAGCCCTCGAAGCGGTCGAGTTGGCGCGGCGGGCTCGCGGCGGCACGTGTGGCGCTGTCGAGGCGGCCCTCCAGCTGGCGACGGCGCCGCTCCAGCAGCAAAAGGCGTGCCTCGGGTGCCAGATGGCGTGCGAAGGCCCACCGCAGCGGGAAGGCGCGCTCGTCCTCGTGGGCCGGAGCGAGCTCCGTGAGCAGGCGCTCGAAGAGCTCTGAGCCGGCCGCGGTGAGCTCGTAGACCTTGCGCGCCCTCCCCCCCGTGCGAGCCTCGCGTGCGGCGGCGCTGGCCCGTGAGGCCAGGCGGGCACGGAAGGCGGCCCGCTCGCCCGTGAGCGAGCCGGACAGCGGCACGAGAGCCGCCCGAGGACCGGCAGGGTCGCCAGGACCGGCGGGAAGCTCGCGCACGGCGCCGGAGGCCTGCAGGCGTGCGAGCGCCGGGTAGAGCGAGCCGAAGGAGAGGCTGGCAAGCAGGCCGGTGTCGCCCCGGAGGCGTTTGCGCAGGTCGTAACCGTGCATAGGCCGCTCCTTGAGCAGGCCGAGGATCGCCATGTCGAGCACGGGCCAATGATAGCAAATACCTCTAGGCGACATATCGATTCGATAGATCGCTCGCCTTATGAGGAACGCCTGAGAGCACCGGCGCGTAGGGCATCTCTCTTGCCTGCGTAGGTGTCCGGCCGTGTCCTCGTGGTGCCCGCCTCGGGACCGCAGGAGCTCCGAGCCTCGCGACGACCGCGCCGGTTAGCCTGAGGCGAGATGGCAGGTCCTCGCAGCGGTTCGCAGTGGTTCGTCGGCGCCGGGGGCGCCGTGCGGCCCGCCGGGATCGAGTACCGCCTCATGAGAGAGTCGGTGCTTCGGGACTACCGCCGGGGCCGCCTCGGGCGAGAGGACATATGCGACGCCCAGCCCGAGCTGCTCCGGGTGGCCCGCAACCTCGGCAACGTCACGGCCTCGGGTTGTCCGATCTGCGAGGAGTCGAACCTTGTCCATGTGACCTTCGCCTTTGGCGCCCGCCTCCCGGCCTGCGGCCGGGCGCTCGGCAGCGGGGAGCTCGCCGAGCTCTCGCGGCGTGCGGGGCAGTTCGCCTGCTACCTCGTCGAGGTCTGCACGGCCTGCTCGTGGAACCATCTGCTTCGGATGTTCTCCCTCGGCCGCGAGTTGCCTCGCCTTCCTTGACTTGAGCCGTCTCGTCTCGTGAGCTCGAAGCCGAACGAGCCGGTCGCGCGTGACGAGGTCACAGTCCCGTGGATCCGGGCACGCAAGCGTCGGGAAGGCGCCGAGCCCCTCGTCATGGTGACCGCCTATGACGAGCCGTGGTCGCGGCTCGTCGATGCCGCAGGCGTGGACCTCGTGCTCGTCGGCGACACCCTCGCCGAGGTCGTCCTCGGGCGGGAGAGCACTCTGGGGGTGACCGTCAGCGAGATGGCTCATCACGTTGCCGCCGTGGCCCGTGCCCGACCGCGCGCCCTCGTCGTCGGCGACATGCCCTGGATGAGCTACCACACTGATCCCTTTGCAGCAGCCGAGAACGCCGCCGAGCTCATCCGCGCCGGCGCGGCTGCCGTCAAGCTCGAGGGCGGTCGCCGCCGCCTCGGCGCCGTTCGGGCGATCCTCGATGCCGAGATCCCGGTCATGGGCCATCTTGGCCTCACCCCGCAGTCGCGTCACTCGATGGGCGGCTACCGCGTTCAGGGGAGGGGGGTGGCGCAGGCCGTCGAGCTGCTGGCCGACGCCAAGGCCCTCGCCGAGGCGGGCTGCTTTGCCCTCGTGCTCGAGGGAGTCCCCGATGTGCTCGCCACGAAGGTGACGAGCGAGGTGGACGTACCGACCATCGGCATCGGCGCCGGGCCCGACTGTGACGGCCAGGTCCTCGTGCTGCACGACCTGATCGGCATGTCGGATGGGGCGGCGCCCAAGTTCGTCCGCCGCTACGCCCAACTGGGTGACGCCGTGGTGGACGCCGTCGCTCGCTATGCCGCCGATGTACGCTCCGGCTCGTTCCCGGCCGCCGCCGAGACCTATCACGGCTCGACCGAGCTGAAAGAGCTCCTCGCGCCGGACAGCTGAGGCTGCGCGGCTCCTCGCGCCGCGCTGGCTCGTCGCCGAAGTCCCAGGTAGCGGGCGGTGACACAACGATTTGCAAGGATGCCGCCATGGTTTGGACTACCCCGTGGTCGCAGCCGACGGCTGTTTGGCCGGCGATCCGGCCCATACGGCGCAACGGCTACGATGACGCAGTTCCATTTTCGCCCCTGCCCCGTACGCACGGGGCCCCGGGAGCGCTGTGCCGGGTCCACAGGAGGTGAGCGCCGCCATGCGGCCTTACGAAGTCATGGTCATATTCGATGTCGAGCACGACGAGGCCGACATCCGCGAGCAGGTCGAGCGAGTGGCGGAGCTGGTCCGTGCCCGCGGTGGCACCCCCGGCCGGGTGGACTACTGGGGCCGGCGGACACTCGCCTACGAGGTGAAGCACCGCGGCGAGGGCTACTACGTCCTCGTGGAGGCAAACGCCGAGCCGGCCACCATGGCCGAGGTCGACCGTCTCCTCGCCCTCGAGGACTCAGTGCTCCGTCACAAGGTCCTCCGCCAGGAGGAGGGCGCCGCCGGCCGGCGCCCGGTCACACGGCCGTCGGCGGAACCTGCGACGGCAGCCGGCCGAGTCGACCGGCGCCCGCCCAGAGCTACATCGCGTGGCAAGCCGACAGCATCGGAGCCGAGGTCGGCTCCCACGACGAACGAGCCCGCCCCGAACGCCGCGTCGGCGGGCTGAGCGAAAAGAGGAGAGATAATGCCGAACGGAAACAACGTGGTGCTGGTGGGAAACGCCACTCGGGAGCCGGAGTTGCGCTTCACCCCGAGCGGTCAGGCGACGGTCAGCTTTGGCCTGGCGGTCAACCGACGTTGGCAGAACCGCCAGACCCAGGAGTGGGAGGAGGCGACGTCCTTCTTCGACATCGTCTGCTGGCGAGAGCTGGCCGAGAACGTCGGTGAGAGCATTCATCGCGGCGCCCGCGTAATCGTGAGCGGCCGCCTCGAGCAGCGAAGCTGGGAGACGGCCGAAGGAGACAAGCGATCGAAGGTCGAGGTCGTCGCCGACGAGGTCGGCCCGAGCCTGCGCTGGGCGAGCGCCCAGGTCACCAAGAACGAGCGGCGCGGCCCCGCCCCGTCCGCCGCCGCGGGCGAGCCTGCCGCGGTCCCGGCCGCCCCGGCCGGCGAGTACAGCTACGCCTCCCAAGACGAGGAACCCTTCTGATGGCTCGCAGCAACGACCGCGAGCGGTCGAGTCGGCGGGCGCCGAAGGATCTCGGGCGGCGCGGAAAGAAGAAGGTGTGCATCTTCTGTAGGGAGCACGTCACGTCGATCGATTACAAGGACGTGGCGCTGCTCCGGAAGTTCATGTCCGACCGCGGCAAGATCCGCGCCCGCCGGGTGTCAGGCAACTGCGCCCAGCACCAGCGCAAGGTTGCTCTCGCCATCAAGACTGCCCGAGAGCTGGCCTTGCTTCCCTACACGCAGCGAACGGCGAGCGATCGTCCCGCACCTCGTGGCGGCGGGCGCGGTTCCTCCCGGGGCGGTGACGGGCGGCCGCGTGAGCGCAGCGACGAGACAGTGCTCGACGGCGCGGTCCTCGTCGAGGGCGCGGACGGCGCGGTCCTCGACGAGGGCGGCGCGAACGGCGCGAACGGCGCGGTCCTCGACGAGGGCGGCGCGGACGGCGCGGACCCCAGCCCGAGGGACGGCGCCGAAGAAGACGGAACGGTGCCGGCCGAGGCTGAGGGTGAGCCCGTCGGAGCAGAGCAGGCATGAGGGTGCTGCTCCGCTCAGACGTCGCCGCGCTCGGCAAGCGTGGCGACGTCGTCGAGGTGGCTGACGGGTACGCCCGGAACTACCTGTTCCCCGGGCGCCATGCCATTGCCGCCACCAACGGGACAGCCGCCCAGGCTGCGTCCATGCGCCGCTCGAGGGACTTGAGAGATGCCAAGGACCGCGAGGGCGCCGAGGCGATCGCCCGCGTGCTCGTGCCGACCGTCATCACGATCCTGGCGCGGGCCGGGTCCGGGGGACGGCTCTTCGGATCCGTCACGAGCCAGGACGTCGTGACCGCCGTGCGGGAGCAGACCGGGATCGAGCTCGACCGCCGCCGCCTGGCTGCCGACGAGCCGATCAGGTCCCTTGGTGTGCACGAGCTCGGCGTCCGCCTCCATCCCGAGGTCGAGCTCCGCCTGACGGTTGAGGTCAAAGCGGAGACCTGACGATGCGAGCTGCCCGGCGGCCGGCGCTCGTCAGCTCCAGCGGCAGGCCCGGGCGGTGTACCGGCGCGCCCGGCGCCCGGTCTGGCAGTCCTGAGCTTCCCTCGGCAGGCGTGCCACCGAAGCTCATGATCCCCAGGAGGAGCGCGATGTCCCGCCGTTCTCCACAGCTGAATGCACACGTAACGGCCCTATCGCTCAACAGCGCCGGGCAGGCATCCTGACCGTGGACATGGCATCGCTCCCGCCGACGACCAACCTGCCTGGGCGACGCCCTCGAGCCGGTGCGTTCACCACCGCCGAAGCCACGGGCGGGTCGATGCACACCGGCAGCGGGGCACGGGGCTCGGTCTCTCGGATCCCTCCTCACAGCTTCGAAGCCGAGGAATCGCTCCTCGGCGCAATGCTGCTCAGCCGTGACGCCATCGCCGTCGGCGTCGAGGCGGTGGGGCCCGACGACTTCTACAAGCCGTCGCACGCCAACGTCTTCGCCGCCATCACCTCGCTGTACGCCCGCGGGGAGCCGGCCGACGCGGTCACGGTCTCCGAAGAGTTGAGGAGGGGCGGGATCCTCGAGGCGTCGGGCGGCACTTCGGCTCTGTTGTCGCTGCAGGCCGACACCCCGGCGATCTCGTCGGCCCCCCGCTATGCCCGTATCGTCGAGGACCACTCGATGCTGCGGCGGCTCATCGGGGCCGCCTACGAGATCGCCGAGATCGGCTACGAGCTCCCTTCCGACGTTGCCGCCGCCGTCGACCAGGCCGAGGCGCTCGTCTTCGACGTAGCCCAGCGCCGCCAGATCGACAGCGTGAGGTGGCTGAAAGACCTCCTCACCGAGAGCCTCGACCATCTCGAGGAGCTGCACGAGCGCGGACAGGTGATCACCGGGGTGCCGACGGGTTATGTGGATCTCGACGCCCATCTGTACGGGCTCCAGCCCTCGAACCTCGTGGTGGTGGGCGCCCGGCCGTCGATGGGCAAGACTGCCTTCGCGCTCGGCCTCGCCTCTCACGCCGCCCGCTGCGGCATGCCGGTGCTCCTCTTCTCCCTCGAGATGAGCCATCTCGAGATCGCCCAGCGCGTGCTTTGCGCCGAGGCCCGGGTGAGCTCGAACCGCCTGCGCAACGGGCGGCTCATGGACAGCGACTGGCCGAAGGTCAGCAGCGCCATCGGGCGGATCGGCACCGCACCGCTCCACATCGACGACAACCCCAACGTGACCGTGATGGACATCAGGGCAAAGGCGCGGCGGATGAAGAGCACAGAGGGTGGGCTCGGGCTCGTCGTGGTCGACTACCTCCAGCTCATGACCGGGCGGGACTCCGCCGAGAGCCGTCAGGTGCAGATCTCCGAGCTCTCCCGCAGCCTCAAGATCCTCGCCCGCGAGCTCAAGATCCCCGTGGTCGCTTTGAGCCAGCTCTCTCGTAACCTCGAGGCTCGTGCCGACAAGCGCCCCATGCTCGCCGACCTGCGGGAGTCCGGCGCCATAGAACAGGACGCTGATGTGGTCATGTTCATCTACAGGGACGAGATCTACAACGACGACTCCGGCGACAGGGGGACGGCCGAGGTGCACGTCGCCAAGCACCGCAACGGGCCGACGGCGGTGGTGCGGCTCTCGTTCGTCAGCGACTACGCCCGCTTCGGCAACCTCTCGTAGCCCCGAGAGCTGCATCTGCCGCCACCGCAGCAGCTCAGCCGCCTTTCGCCTCCACTATCAGCACGCCGGTCATGAACGGATGGATGGTGCACAAGAAGGGGAAGGCCCCGTAGTGCCCGGACTTCCCGGGCGCTCGAACCGAGACGGTCTGGCCGGGAGCGATCGTCCCGGTCGAGAAGTGCACCGGGTCCTGCGGCTGCGAGGTGAAGGTGTGGACGACGCTGTCGCCGTTAGTCACCCGGATGAGCTCGCCCGGGGTCGCCCGCACGTGGTCGGGGTGGAACTCGAAGTTCTTGATCGTGACCGAGACGCTCGGGATGCCCGCCTGTAAGGGAGGCGCCGTTCCCACCCGACCCGCCGTGCCGGCGGCGGCCACCGAGCCACCGAGCATGGCGGCGATGAGCACGACAGGAAGGACGACTGCGGCCATGCCGCCCCAGCGCGCCGGCGGCATACGCCCGCCGGCGGCGACCGGCAAGAGGAGAGCAAAGCACAGGAGCTCGGCGGCGGCGGCGGCCTCTCCGGCCGTCGTCGCCACCTCGTGGAAGCCGAAGAGCCCCACCCAGAGGCTCAAGAAGTAGCCACCGAGCGTCGAGAGGGCGAAGGCTGCCGCCGCCGCCGCGCCGAGGCGGCCCGGGCTTTCTGTTCCCGCCGTGACGACCGCGGCGGCGCCGAGAACGAAGGCGACGATCACCTGGAGCAGGAAGAGCGATCCGATCGTCGGGATGTCGCGGTAGCCCGTCAGGTAGAGGTCGAGGTGGATCCCGCAGCTGGCGAGAAGGAGACCCCCGCCGGCGACTCCGAGGACGAAGGGCACCGTCGCACGGCTCCCGACTCTGGGCGCGGTCACCGAAGAAGAGTCGTCGCTCACCTAGTGCACTACGTGCCGGGTGCCGCGACCAGATGTCATCCGGTCGGCACCTCTGTGACGAAGACCACTCTGGTGCCCGACCCGGTGCTCACCCCCGTCGTGCAAAAGAAGTTCAAGGCCGTCACCGACGTGGCCGGCCTCGCCGAACTGGCCGTCCTCCTCGAAAACGTCGCCGCCCAGAGCTACAAGGACGATGTCGCCTCGCGCTCGACCGCCCACGCCCCGGGAGACCTCGGCGTCGATCCAGCCGGTCGAGATGACGCACGCGGCGATCCTTTACTTCGTCCTGGGCAAGTACCCGGGCGTGCAGAACCAGAGCGGCACCCCGGTGGCCTTCAACGCGCTCAGCCTCGCGCGCCCGGGGAGCGACGTGTCGTCGACGTGAGCCGTCTAGGTTCAGGACATGTCCGATCAGAGCATGCCGCCCTTTCGCGCCGATCACGTCGGGAGCCTCCTCCGGCCGCCGGGGCTCTTGGAGGCGCGGCGGCTCCACTCGGCCGGCGTCATGTCCGCTGAGGCTTTGCGCCAGGCCGAGGACGAGGCGATCGGCGAGGTGGTCCGAATGCAGGAGGGCCTTGGCCTCGGCGCAGCGACCGACGGGGAGCTCCGCCGGGCGTCCTGGCACATGGACTTCATCTACCGGATCGGCGGCATCGCCGCCTCGCCGACCGAGCGCATCGACGTGCACTTCAAGAACGAGGAGGGGACGATCGAGTTCAGCCCACCGGCCATGAAGGTGACGGGGCGGCTTTCGCTTGATGAGACGATCTTCGGCGAGGACTTCAGCTTTCTCGCCTCGCAGGTAAAAACGGCCGTCCCGAAGCTCACCATCCCCTCGCCCTCCATGGTGCACTACAGGGGCGGTCAGGCGCCCATCGACCCGGCCGTGTACCCCGACCTGGAGCAATTCTGGGCCGACCTGTCCGGCGTCTATGCAGACGAGGTGGCCCGCCTCGCCGCTTTGGGCTGCCGGTACCTGCAGCTCGACGACACCTCCCTCGCCTACCTGAACGACCCCGACCAGCGCGAGCTCGTCGGTCGTATGGGCGGCGACCCCGAGCGCCAGCACCTGCGCTACATCGCTCAGATCAATGCCGCCCTGGCGGAGCGGCCCGCGGGGATGTTCGTGTCGGCCCACGCCTGTCGCGGCAACTTCCAGTCCTACTGGGTCGCCAAAGGTGGTTACGACCACGTCGCCGAGGCGCTCTTCAACGAGCTAGAGGTCGACGCCTTCTTTCTTGAGTTCGACGACGAACGGTCCGGCGGCTTCGAGCCGCTCCGGTTCGTCCCACCGGGCAAGAGTGTCGTGCTGGGCCTTGTCACCACCAAGCGTCCCGTGCTCGAGAGCCCCGACGAGCTGAAGAGACGCATCGACGAGGCGGCGAAGTTCGTTCCCCTCGAGCAGCTCTGCCTCTCTCCCCAGTGCGGCTTCTCATCGACGGTGGAGGGAAACCGCTTGAGCCTCGACGACGAGATCGCCAAGCTCCGTCTCGTCGTCGAGACTGCCGCCGAAGTGTGGGGGTAGGCGACGGCGTTCCACCGGGCCGCTCGCGTCGGAGCCTTTCTGGGACGGGCGCAATCGCGCCCATCTGGCGCATGATCTCGGGTGCCGAGCCTCCTTCAGCCCATAGGAGCACGAGATGAGCCGATTCGCCGCCCTGTTGCCCGATCCGCCCTACTCGTACCCTCCCTACCGCTCGAGTGGGTTGCGGGCTCCCCGGCTGCCTTTGCTGATGCTTCCGCAGGGCCCTGGGGAGCTGAACGGCCCGCTCTTCGCTCAGGCGGATGCGGCTCCGGGCGACAAGGACCTCACGAGCCGCTTTCGAGCGCCTCCGATCGGGGAACGGATCAACGTGAGCGGGCGGATCACCGACGCCGCCGGTCGCCCGGTCGCCGGTCAGCTTGTAGAGATCTGGCAGGCGAACGCCGCCGGCCGCTACGACCACGAGGGCGATCAGCACCTCGCTCCTCTGGACCCCAATTTCGACGGTGCCGGGCGCTGCCTCACCGACGACGACGGCAGGTACCGTTTCCTCACCGTCCGTCCCGGCGGCCACCCCTGGCACAACCACCCGAAGGCCTGGAGGCCGGCGCACATCAACTTCTCGGTCTTCGGCCGTTCATTTCTCGACCGCCTCGTCACCCAGATGTACTTTCCGGGGGACCCCCTCCTCGCCGACGACCCGCTCTTCGGCGCCATCCGCAACCGCAAAGCCGCCGGGCGCCTCGTTGCTTCCTTCGACCTCGATACGACCGAGGAGGGCTGGGCTCTCGGCTACCGCTTCGACGTCGTCCTTGGGGAACCAAGGGACGAGCCTGCCCGCGGTTTCGAGCCCTCGGGCCGGACGCCCTCGCAGGCGGCCGGTCCGTTCACCGCGCTAGGCGTGCGCTGGTTCGTCTCCGGCTCGATCGGGCGCGATCGTCGAGATCGCGAGATCCTTCTCCACGGTCAGCTGCTCGACGGCTCCGGTGCGCCTGTCACCGATGCTCTCCTGGAGTTCTGGCAGGCCGACGACGAGGGTCGCTTTCCTCCCCAGTCGGGTCCGGACTGGACTGGCTTCGGCCGGTGCTTCACCGATGCGGGCGGCTACTACCGACTGAGGACCCTGAAGCCCGCACCGCTGTTGAGCGGCACGAGCGACACCGAGGCTCCTCACGTCAACGTCTCGATATTTGCCGCTGGCCTCCTGCAGAGGCTCGTGACGCGCTGCTACTTCTCCGACGAAGTGGCGGCCAACCTCTTCGACCCGGTCCTGGCCTCGATCGACGAACCGGGGCGCCGGGCCAGCTTGATCGCTGGCGCCGAAACGGGCGGCTACCGCTTCGACGTGCGCCTGCAGGGAGATCGCGAGACCGTCTTCTTCATGCCCTGACGAGCGGCCCGATGTCGTCGGCGTCCTCACCGAGGCGGAGTGGCCGACAGGGCCCAACGCCGGCCGGGCCCTTTGGCGAAGGCGCCTAACCTTGTCCTATGACCATCGCCGTTCCCCTCGAGGAGCTTCGAGGCGAGCTCGAGAGCCGCGGGCCGTCGGGGTACCTGCTCACCGCCGGCCCAGACGGGCGACCGCACTGCGTGGCCGTCGAGGCGGCCTTCTCGGGTGACGAGATCGCCATGGGAGCGGGCAACACATCGGTGCGCAATGCCGAGGACCGCCGGCTCGTCGCCCTCCTCTTCCCTCCTCCGGCGGAAGGCGGCTACAGCCTGATCGTGGACGGCGAGGTGACCTCTGCAGTCGTGGCGGAGGACGAGGGCAACTCGCTGTCGATCCGGCCCTCGAAGGCGGTGCTCCACCGGCCCGGGCCGGCCGAAGGCGGAGGTGCCTCGGTGACGGGCTGCGGCAACGACTGTGTGCCCGTCTACAGTGAGACGGGCTCAACTCGAGCGGAGAGCTGATGGCGGGGCTGCTCCCGCCCGAGGAGGTCGCATCGGCGATCTCGTCTCTCGACGGCTTCGAGCTCGAGCAGGGCGGAGCTGCGATTTTGAAGAGCTTCGCGTTCGAGGACTTCGCACG
>JBOGHY010000290.1:0-5684 GCA_050742375.1 Acidimicrobiales bacterium
ACCCGCGCGAGTCTGAGTACATCGGGCCGAGGTGGACCTGGTAGCCGTGGCCGGCCGAGGGTGCCGAGCCGTCGTAGCGGACGGCGATGGGGAGAAAGTGGAACATGAGGTTGGGGTAGGCCACCTCCTTGTTGCTGCGGGCGAAGCCGCCGCCCTCGAAGTGGATGGTGGCGCCGGGCCCGGAGCGAAAGAGCATCCACTTGAGCGCGACGCCCGGCCGGTTGCGCCACTTGAGCGCCGGGGCCACCGAGACGGGTTGCGTGCAGGCGTACTGGATGTAGACCTCGAGATGGTCCTGCAAGTTCTCGCCGACCCCGGGAAGGTTCGCAACGACGTCGATGCCGAGCGCCTCGAGCTCGCCGGCCGGGCCGACGCCGGACAGCTGGAGAAGCTGTGGCGAGTTGATGGCGCCGCCGCAGCAGATGATCTCACCGCCCTTGGCGGTGCGACGTGAGCCCCGCTCGCGGTACTCGACGCCGACGGCGCGGGCTCCCTCGAAGATGATCCGGTCCACCTGCGCCCGGCATCTCACCTGGAGGTTCGCCCGGCCCTTTACGGGATGCAGGTAGGCGCGGGCGGCGCTCAGGCGGTGGCCCCGGAAGATGTTGCGGTCGAACGGGGCGAAGCCCTCTTGGCGGTAGCCGTTGACGTCCTCGGTGAGGCAGAGCCCCGCCTGCTGCACGGCTTCGAAGAAGGCCGCGAACAAAGGGTTCGTCGCCGGGCCCCGCTCTAACACGAGCGGGCCGCTCGCTCCGCGGTAGGCGTCGCCGCCGGCGAGGCAGTTCTCCATCTTCTTGAAGTACGGCAGGCAGTGGGCATAGTCCCAGGTGTCCATGCCGGGATCGGCCGCCCAGCGCTCGTAGTCGAGAGGGTTCCCTCGCTGGAAGATCATGCCGTTGATCGAGCTCGACCCCCCCAGCACCTTTCCCCGGGCGTGGTAGACGCGGCGCCCGTTCATGTACGGCTCTGGCTCCGAGCTGTACTTCCAGTCATAGAAGCGGCTCCCGATCGGGAAGGTAAGCGCCGCCGGCATGTGGATGAAGATGTCGACGGAGTAGTCCGGTCGTCCCGCTTCGAGCACGAGAACGGAGTTCGAGGGGTCGGCGCTCAGCCGGTTGGCGAGGCAGCAGCCGGCCGAGCCGCCGCCGACGATGATGAAGTCGTGAGCCATCTGTTGCACATACTGCAATGGCATGGCTTCGCCTGCAACCGACCTCCGGCGCCGGGTCCTCAGGTCGCCCTGATCGAGCGGTAGACGGGCTGCCACATGGCGGCCCTTACGGCTGCTTCCGCCTCTCGCTCGCTTCGCAGTGGCCGCCCGGCGACGCCGTCCTCGAACGACGCCCGGGCGACCGAGACGGCCACGGCGACCGAGGTCTCGCGCAGCGACTCGATGACCGGAAGTAGGGGGGATCCCGCACGAGCTTGCTCGTTGGCGTTGGCGCCGGCGACGGCGGTGGCGGCCGCTCTCAGCATCGAGTCGGTCACGCGCGAGGCCCTCGCGACGACTGCTCCGAGGCCAAGACCGGGGAAGACGAGGGCATTGTTGGCCTGGGCGATGACGTATTCGACGCCACCTTTCGAGACGGGCGCAAAGGGGCTGCCCGTCGCGACGAGGGCGGCACCTGCGGTCCAGTCGAGCAGGTCGGCGGGCACGGCCTCCGAAAGCCCCGTCGGGTTCGACAGCGGCAGGATGATGGGACGTGCGCAGGTGGCTGCCATCTGGCGCACCACCTCCTCGGTGAAGGCACGAGGCTGCCCCGAGGCGCCGACGAGGACGGTCGGGGCGACCCTGCGCACCACCTCGTCGAGGGTGATCCGCCCGGCGGGGTCGCGTCGCCATCCGCTCACCTCGCCTGGGTCGCGGGCGTAGGCAAGCTCGCCCTCCCGAGGACCGCTCTGCCCGCGGACCATGAGGCCGGCGGCGTCCAGGCAGTAGATCCGGGCGGCGGCGGCGCGCGGCCCCAGGCCATCAGCCGCCATCGCGGCGGCCAGTTGGTGCGCGATGCCGGTCCCGGCCGTTCCGGTCCCGAAGATCACGATGGTGTGGTCCGACAGGCTCGTGCCCGACGCCCAGGAGCCCGAGATGACGGCCGCGAGGATGACGGCGCCCGTCCCTTGCATGTCGTCGTTGAAGGTGAGAGACGTCTGGCGGTGGCGCTCGAGCACCCTCATCGAGTTGCGACGGGCCAGGTCCTCCCAGTGCAGGAGGGCGTGGGGGAACCTCGTCTGGGTCGAGCTCACGAAGGCGTCCACGAAGCTGTCGTAGGCCCGCGTCGCAACACGTGCGTGGTGGCTGCCCAGGTAGACGGGGTCTTCGCGAAGGCTGTCGCGTTCGGTGCCCACGTCCAGCACGACCGGAAGGCAGCGGTCCGGATCGAGGCCGCCGGCCGCCGTGTAGACCGACAGCTTCCCGATCGAGATGCTGATCCCGCCGACGCCCCAGTCTCCGATGCCGAGGATCGCCTCGCCGTCGGTGGCGACGATGAGGTCGACATCGTCGGGCCCGAGGCCGGTGTTGGCCAGCGAGACGTCGATGTCCTCGGGGTGGTCGGCGCTCAAAAAGACTCCGCGGGGACCTTGGTACTCGTGGCTGTAGTGGGCGATGGCCTCGCCCACCGTCGGCGTGTAGACGATGGGAAGCATCTCGCCGAGATGGTCGGCGAGGAGGCGGAAGAAGAGCACCTCATTGCGGTCGCGAAGTAGCGACAAGAAGACGTGCTTGGCGAGGTCGCCCGGCTGGCGCTCGTACTGCTCGAAAGCTCGGCGCGCCTGCTCCTCGGCGGACAGGGTCTGAGGGGGCAGCAGGCCGATCAGCCCGAGCGCCCTGCGCTCGACCTCGGTGAAGGCGACGCCCCGGTTGATGCGGGCGTCGTCGAGCACCTGGCGACCGCGTGACATCGTCTCAAAGGCGCCGTCCGACGCCACTCGCAGATCGGTCATGGCGAGATTCTCGCGTTCGGGGGAGCGCTCGGTCGCCCCTGCGGCTCGTCACCGCGCTCTCGCTTCCTTGCCCGGCCACCGCTCCTCGCACACAGTTATAATGCTTGCCGGCAAGCAACTATTAGGTCGAAAGGAGTGACGGGGCACGAGGACACAGGTACGCCGGGCGCAGGGGCAGATGGACATCGAGGCCGCCACGCGGCTTCGCGTGGCCGTCTCCCGCCTCGCGCGCCGGCTCAGGCCGACGGCCGCCGCCGGATCGCTCACGACGACCGAGGTGGAGGTGCTGGCCGCCGCCGGGCGCCTCGGGCCGATCAAGCTGTCCGAGCTCGCCCTGCTGGCCGGCCTCAACCCGACGATGCTCTCGCGAGTGGTCGGGCACCTCGAGGACCTCGGCCTGCTTGAACGCCATGGCGACGAGACCGACCGGCGAGTGTGCCGCGTGGCTGTCTCCCGGGCCGGAGCCGCCTTGCACGAGCGGGTCCGCACGGAGCGGACGGCCGTGCTCTTTCACCACGTGGACCGGCTGAGCCCCCACGACAAGGCCAGGCTGCTGGCAGCGCTTCCCGTCCTCGAGAGGCTCTCCGAGGCGCTCCTTTCCGATCCGACCTGCGGGGACGAGTCCTCGTGAGCCGGGCCTTCGGAGTGGGCCGGCGCACGTTCTCGGCGCTGCGCATCCCTAACTTCCGGCGCTACTACCTGGGTCAGGCGGTCTCTCTCGCCGGCACGTGGATGCAGTCAATCGCCCAATCCTGGCTCGTGTACACGATGACCCACTCGAGCACGGATCTCGGTTTCACCGTCGCTCTGCAGACGTTGCCGATCCTGCTGCTCGGCCCCTACGGCGGGGTGATCGCGGACCGCGTGGACAAGAGGCGACTCATGGTCGTGCTGCAGTCGCTCATGGGAGTGCAGGCGCTCGTCCTCGGCCTCCTCACCATCACTGGGATCGTCCGGTTCTGGCAGATCTGCGTCCTCGCGGTGGTGCTCGGGCTGAACAACACGTTCGAGAACCCGACCCGACAGGCTTTCGTGCTCGAGATGGTCGGTGCCGGGGAGCTGCGCAACGCCGTCAGCCTCAACTCGACGCTGGTCAACGCGGCCCGAGCCGTCGGCCCGGGGATCGCCGGGGTGATCATCGCCACCGCCGGCGTCGGTGTCTGCTTCATCGCCAACGCCACCTCGTTCGTCGCCGTCGTGTACTCCCTTGCAACCCTCGACCCAGTTTCCCTCCGGCCAAGCCCCCCGACGCGTCGTGCACGCGGGCAGCTTCGCGAGGGGCTCTCGTACGTGTGGAACCAGCCGCGCCTCGTCATCCCTCTCGTGATGATGGCCATCATCGGGACGCTCGCCTACGAGTTCTCGGTCGTCCTTCCCGTGGTGGCGAAGCAGACCTTTCATGGGGGCGCGACGGCCTACGGCTTCATGAACGCCGCCATGGGCATCGGCGCCGTGGCGGGCGGCCTCGTCACCGCCGCGCGGGGGAGCACCGGGATGCGGCCCCTAGTCACGGCGGCGGCAGCCTTTGGAGTGACGATCTTCTTCGCCGCCATCGCTCCTGGTCTCGGCGTCGAGCTTGTCGCGCTCGGGATCGTCGGCTTCGCGAGCGTGTCCTTCCTCGCGACGGGCAACACGACGCTTCAGCTCGAGGCGGAGGAGCAGATGCGCGGCCGCGTCATGTCGCTCTGGGCCGTCGCCTTCCTTGGGTCCACGCCGATCGGCGGTCCGGTCATGGGGCTCATCGTCGGGGCTGGCGGAGGGCGAGCCGGCCTGTTCGTGGGGGCGGCGGCGTGCCTGGCGGCCGCGGCCCTCGGGGCTTCATGGGTGATGCGTCACCGCCACGAGGTCCTGCCAGGATCGGTCGACGAGACCCTGGCCGGCCCAGAGGTGGCCGAGGGGACCTTGCCCGCCACCTGAGGATGCACAGTGCCAGCGACGGGCAACGCGCGGGGCCAGGCGAAGGGCTACGCGCCGCCTGATGGGCCGAAAGCTGCAGCGGGCGTCAGACGACCTTGAAGCCCGCCTGGCCGATCGGAGCCTCGTAGGTCACCTCGACTGAGGTAACGGTGGCCTGGCGCGGTCCATGGTGGCACCAGGCGACGAGGCGACCGACCGCCTCCCGGTTGCCTTCGAACAGGGCCTCGACGCTGCCGTCCTCGTCGTTGCGGACCTGGCCCGCGACGCCCTCGGCGACCGCTTCACGTCGGCAGCTCTCCCGGAACCACACCCCCTGCACCCTGCCGCGGACCACGACCCGTGCGCGGACATGCCCGGCCGGGATTCCAGCGAGCCCGGCGGGACCGGCACGACCGGAGTGGCCGGCCGGTGGTCCGGATGGCCCGGCGCGTTCGGGAGGTCTCGGAGATGAGCCGGTCATCGGACCCATCATCACCGCCTCGGCGGTACAACGTTGTCGTGCAGGTGCGCCGCGGACGGGAGCTCGTGTGGGAGGCGAGGCCGTCCTCGTTGCGCCGACGCCACGACCATCTCGCGATCGAGGAGCCTCTCGAGATCCGCTGCCAGCTCCCGGCAGGCTCCCCCGAGCTCCCCGGCGGGGCCCGGAAGAACGCACGGAGCGATGCCCCCGTGACCTTGACCGTGACGATGCGCACGCCCGGGCACGACTTCGAACTGGCGGCAGGCTTCTTGCTTTCCGAGGGCGTCATCGACGGCGCCGGGGAGCTGACTGCGGTCCGTTACTGCAACGACGCCGACCTCGACGCTGAGATGAGGTTCAACGT
>JBOGHY010000291.1:0-5630 GCA_050742375.1 Acidimicrobiales bacterium
CGTTCGCCGTCTCGCTTCGCACGAGGCCCACCGACATGCCGAGCACGCCGAGGGCGATCACGATCCCGAAGATCGTCGCCCAACCGACGACTTCGGAGGACGTCGGCTGGTCGTTCTTCGACTCGACCGAGAGCTGTGTCGTCGATGCCACAGCCTCGGCGCCGCTGATCTGCGAGGCGGTGAACGGCTGGGTTCCCTGGACGAGCCAGGGGCCGGCGTCGTTCGCGCTCACCCTGAGATGGAGCTGGCGGATCGCGTACTCCGTGATCACGGTGTTCGGCGCGGAGACCCCGGCGGGCAGCGCGGGCATCTCTTGTATGACCGGGTCCGGGAGGCATTGCGTCGCCGCCGTGCAGCTATTCGGCGAGGAGCCTGGCGGGCCACCGTTGCCGTTGCCGTTGAGGTTGCCGCCGTAGGAGAGGCCGAGACCCGAGACGCTCGCCAGGCCCGGCCGGGAGCTGAGGATGTCCGCATTCGGGTTGATCTCGGAGGGGGTGATGCCGAAGTCCCTTAGGAGCTGCGGCGTCGCTACGAAGACGGCGCCGTTCCACGACCGGCCGCCTTGGCCCCCGACGATCCCGGCGTTCGTAGTCTCGAGGGAGAGCACCTTGGCGCCGAGACCCCGTGCGATCTGGGCTGCGCCCTTCGCCTGCTGGGCCGGCGACACGGTCGCCACCGTCCTGCGGTTGGTGTTCTTGATCGGTTCGAGCCGACCCTCGGCGTTGCGCTTGTAGAGCGTGTGGCCCGGTGGCGGGCCAGCTGCGTAGATGATCAGCTGATTGGAGGCCACGTTCGGTCCGGCATAGTCCAAGACGTTGCCGTAGCGGGCGGCGGCGGCGAGCATCACTATGACCGCCGCGAGCACGCCGACACTGATCGCGGCGACCGCCGAGCCCGACCGTGCCCGATAGCGGCCAAGGTCACGAAGCGCGAGCCGGATCGCGATCGGCGTGCGCCGGCCCAGGTGAGCGGTCAGCGACAAGAAGAACGGCGCGAGCAGTATCAGCCCCGGGATGAGGAGGACGATCCCGAGCACGAGCTCGGGGGAACCGCCGTTCCCGCTGCCGCCGTCCGTGCCCCCGGACAGCCCGAGCAACACGAAGGCGATAACGAGCAGAACGATGCCGGGTAGCGCCGAGCGCCGGATCTGACGCGGCGGTGCCGGTCGACCCGATAGCGCCTGGACGGTCGGCACCTTCGTGATCGCCCGCGCAGGACGGGACGCGGCGAAGTAGGCCGCCAGGACCGCGAGCACCATCGCCAGCGCGACGACGAGCCACGGGAGGGCGAGCAGGCCGATCATGTGGTGCGAGCTCTGCTCGAGATGGGGCCGGTAGAGGAGCCAGAGGACGAGGCCGAGGACGAAACCGAGGACCGCCCCGACGACTCCGACGACGAAGCCATTGGCGCTCACGACGAGGCGGACGTGGCGGTCCGTCGCGCCGGTCGACTCAAGCATGCCGATCGAGCGCAGGCGGCGCTGGGCCAAAACAGTGAAGCCGCCGACCGAGACGAGCGCGATGAGAAGCATGCCGAGGACGAGCGCGACGAGCGAGATCGTCTCGGGGTTGATCGGGTTGGACTGCGCCACCGACGCCGGCGTAGAGACCCGGACGCCCTCGAACGAGGAGAGCCGAACCCCCGCGGCGTCGAACAACGCAGTCACGGCGGACGGGTTGGTTACCTGTCCGGGGGCGACCAGTGCGAAGTCGTCGAGGAGGCTCTGCGGGTCCTCCACGATGCCGACCACCCGACGCTCAACGCCGTCGACGCGCCAGGTGTCGCCGATCCTGAGGTGGAATGCCGAGGCGACCCCATTGGTCAGCGCGACCTCGTCGTCGGCGGTCGGGTAACGGCCGGAGGCGAGCGACAGCATCGGGCCGCCGAAGGGTCCGTGCGGATCTTGCGCGCGGACGTCGAAGGTACGGATCGAACCCGGGATCGACTCGCTCCGGTTCTCGATCACCTCGACCCGTCCGAAGCGGCGTTTCAGGCTCGCGATGACGCTCGCCGTGTGCGCGTCGGAGGTCGTGAAGGAGACGGAGTTCTGCGCAGTGCCGAACCCGGAGTTCTTCGGCGGCGGGTTGTTCGTCGCGACGGTCGAACCGACGATCGTCGCCGCCACCGCAACCGTGATGAGGGCAAGGATCAGGAACTGCTGGCGCCACTCCCGCCGGAAGAGCCGCCACGCCCAGCGGACGACGGCCCGGCGGGCGTGCACTCCACCGTCCACAGGGCGGACACCAGGGGCTGGCACGAGGGGGGCAGAACTCATCGAGGCTCCTTTGGCGTCGCGCGCTCAGCGCTTCACGCGCTGGGTACCGGGGCGACGAGCGATTCGGGACGCGGCGGCGGCACGGTCCGGTCCACCACCCGACCGTCTCGGAGGAACAGGATGCGGTCGGCCCACGCGGCGAGCTGGGAGTCGTGAGTCACGACAACCGCGCCGATCCCGCGCTTGCACGCCGTGTGGATCATGTGCATGACCGCCTCGCCGTTCGCCGAATCAAGCGCCCCCGATGGCTCGTCGGCCAACAGTAGGTGTCTCTCGCCGACGACCGCCCGAGCGATGGCGACCCGCTGACGCTCCCCGCCCGAAAGCTCGTCGGGGTAGTGCGTCGCCCGATCGGCCAGACCGAGCTCCCCAAGGGCAGCCATCGCCGAGGCGCGAGCCTTCCTGGCCGAGGTGCCGTCGAGCTCGAGAGGCAGCGAGACGTTCTCGGCAGCGGTGAGCCCGGCCAGCAGGTTGAAGTCCTGGAAGACGTACCCGATGGTGCGGCGCCGAAGACGTGCCTTGTCGTTGCGAGACATCTTCGACAGCGGCGCTCCATCGATCAGCACCTCGCCACTCGTCGGCTCCTCGAGGCTGCCGGCGATCGTGAGCAGGGTGGACTTGCCCGAGCCGCTCGGCCCCATGACTGCGACGAGGCTGCCGGGCTCGACACGGAGATCGACGTCTGCCAGGGCGTGGACCTCTGTGGCCCCCACGCCGTAAGAGCGCGAGACCCTTTGCAGCTCGAGGAGGCTCATCGCCGGACCACGATCCGCCGAGCGAACCTTGGAAGCGCATCGGCGGGCCTCGACGGTTCGAGGGCGGCACGCTTGAGGCGGCTCTCGGCTGCCTCCAGCCACCGGATCACCCCGTCGAGGCGGAACAGCTCGGCGTCGGCGACCAGAGCAAAGTCGAGCGAGAACGACGCCTCGTCCTCCTTCAGATGCGTCCACTGCTGCATCAGCTCGACGAGGTAGCGCCGGTGCACCTGGATCACGTCGCGCACGTCGACTCTGGGAACCCGCACGGCCGAGAGAATCTTGATCACGAGCTCGTCACGCGGAGGCGCGCTCATGTCGGACGGCGTGTTGAGCCAGTGATCGAGCTCCTTCTCGCCCTCGGTGGTGATCCGATAGGCCTTCTGCGGGCCCTCGGCAGCAGAGTCGTCGGACTCGATGTGACCGGCGTGTTCGAGGCGCTGGAGCGTCGAGTACACCTGACCGACGTTGAGGGGCCAGACGTCCCCGGTGCTCGCCTCGAACTCCTGGCGAAGTTGGAAGCCGTACTTCGGGCCTTCGCTCAAGAGCGCCAGCAGCGCGTGTCGGACGCTCATACCGCTACCCGCCTTCGTATCCTATAGGTAGCTTCTACTCGTACCATACATCGTATATTACAGGGAGGGCGTGCGCAAGTCAAGAGGCACCCGTGGCAGGCGGAGTGCAGCTCAGGGCGCCCCGTAGGCCGACGGCGCTGTCAATGTCGAAGTCGCCCAGCGGCAGCGCTAGCGCCGGCGGCAGCGCTAGCGCCGGCGGCAGCGCTAGCGCCGGCGGACCTCCTCGGGCGCCATCCCGACGATGCGGCGGTAGGAGGCCGGATCGGTGGCGCCCTCGGTCGAGATCAAGAGCAGCGTCGAGGCGGCGTCGAGCCCGTGGCGCTCCCGGAAGGCGGCGGCGGGCGCAGCGAGCACGGAGCTCACCCCGCCGAGGCCGGCGGCGCCGGTCTCGCCCGAGACGACGCCGACACCCGCCAGCTCGCGCATCGCCGCCTCGGCGGCGGCGTCGGGGATGGCGACAAAGGCGTCGACGCCGGCGGCGACGACCGGGAAGGCGATCTGTGAGGGGGTGCCGCAGTTGAGACCGGCCATGAGCGAGTCCGGGGCCCCCTCGAGGGTGACGGGGCGCCCGGCACGAACCGAGGCGAGCATGCAGGCCGCAGAGAGGGGCTCCACTCCGAGGATCTGCGGACGACGCCGGCCCGGAGCGGCCAGGCAGGCGACGGCCGCGCCGCAGAGAGCTCCCACCCCGATCTGCACGGCGACGGCGTCGACGGAGTCGACCGCCTCACCGGCGCGGAGCTCGGCGTCGATCTCGGAGAAGATCGTCGAGTAGCCCTCCATCACCCACCGCGGCACTCGCTCGTAGCCCGGCCAGGACGTGTCGGAGATGACGAGGCAGTCCGCGGCCGCGTCCTCGGCCGAACGGGCGACGGCATCGTCGTAGGTGCCCTCCACGACGGCCACCGAGGCGCCCTCGGACTCGATCGCGACGATCCGGGCGGCGGCGGTCCCCGCCGGCACGTACACACGGCAGCCGAGACCGAGCATGCTCGCCATGCGGGCAACGGCGCGCCCGTGGTTGCCGTCGGTCGCCGCCGCCAAGAACGAAAGCCCCCCCACTCTCCCGACACGCCCTCTCAACCCACTCACGTCCTCCCACGGGCCAAGCGATCCCTCGGCGCGCTCGGCGATCGCCCTGTAGACGGCCCACGAGGCGCCGAGCATCTTGAAGGCGGGAAGGCCGAGGCGCGAGCTCTCGTCCTTCACGAGCACGCGCCCGAGGCCGAGACGTACGGCTATGGCGGGGGCGTCCGCAAGTGGGGTGGGCGCGTACCCGGGCAGCTTTCGATGCACCTCGACAGGTGCCTCTCCGCCCGGCGGCGGCGACCAGGCGCCGAGCAGGGCGGCGAGCTCGCCCTCGTGGACTTCGTTCTCGTGGACCTGGGGAGCTCCTACTTCGAGAATGTCGGCACCCTAGCCGCAGCTTCGCACCCTTGGACGAGGCCCGCCGGCGTCATCGTCCCGTCGCCGGCGATGCGCCCGCTCGCATGGGCCCGTTGATAGGCCCACCAGAGGGCGAAGATCCCGACACAAGCGACGACGGCGAGCTCGAAGGTCGCCCGCCGGCCGAAGGAGTCGGCGAAGATCCCCGCCATAAGTGGGGTGGCAAAGGTCGTGATGGCCGACGCAGCGTTCAGGAGGCCGAAGACCACCCCCAACCCGACGCCTGCGCGGACGGCGCCCGCCTCGCCGAGCGGGTAGATAACCGTCCAGAGGGCCGACCGCGAAGCAGCCGCGGCACAGAGCACGCCGATCACCACGAGCGGGGCCGCCGAGAGCCCGGCCGGCGCCAGGCTGAGCGCACCGAGCACGCAGATCGTCACGGTGGCCGAGACGGTGACGAGGCGCCTACCGGCGGCAGAGGTGACGAGGCTGGCGGCGAAGTAGAGCGTGGCGGCTCCGGAGAAGACCATGCCGATAGCGCCCGCCGACATCCCGGCTCCGTGAAGCTCGAGCGGACCGAGCAGCGTCGTGACGCTGTAGAGGATGCCCCCGACCACGACTGCGCACGCGGCCGTGACG
>JBOGHY010000292.1:0-4799 GCA_050742375.1 Acidimicrobiales bacterium
GGGTCGGGCGGCGCGGGGTCGGGCGGCGCGGGGTCGGGCGCGGGCGACGGGTCAGGCGACTCCGGCAGCTCCGGCGATGCAGGCTCGCGTGCTCCCAAGGGACCTGGCGATTCGGGCGACGCGGAGGCTGGCGAGGTAGCAGAAGCCGAACCGCTTGCCAACGACTTGGGAGCCGAACCCTTCAAGCTCGGCGGCTTCGAAGGTCTGGCCGGCCTCGAGGGCCTGGATGACGTCATTGCAGATGAAGTGGCCCGAGTGGCTGCCGAGCGCGACGAGTACCTCGACGCCCTGAAACGGCTGCAGGCCGACTTCGACAACTTCCGCAAGCGCACCGTGCGCCAGCAAACCGAGCTGCTCGAGCGCGCAGCCGAGGGCCTCCTCAACCAGCTGCTCCCGGTCCTCGACGCCCTCGACCTCGCGATGGTCCACAGGGAGGGTGCCGGTGAGCTCGACGGGGTGGACGCAGATGCGAAGTCGCTCGACCAGATCGGCGGCCTGCTGCGTGCCACCCTCGAACGAGAGGGCCTCGAGCGGATCGACGCGGTCGCGGTCCCCTTCGACCCCACGATCCACGACGCCGTGGCGCACGAGGAGGCGTCCTTCGAGAGCGGCGGCGGCGAGGACGGCGGCGACACCGAGATCGGCAGCGAGGGCGGGGGCGAGACCGGGCCTACCATCGCCGAGATCCTTCGCGCCGGGTACCGGCTGAAGGGGCGGGTCATCCGCCCGGCGATGGTCAAGGTCCGCGGCTGAGGTTCAGCGGCGGCGAAGGGAAGGACGTGCCCGCACAGCGCGAGTGGTTCGACACCGACTACTACAAGGTGCTCGGCGTCGCGAAGGAGGCGAGCGAGAAGGAGATCACGCGCGCCTATCGCAAGCTCGCCAAGCAGTACCACCCTGACCACAATCCCGGTTCGGAGGACAGGTTCAAGGAGATCTCGTCCGCCTACGACGTGCTCGGCGACACCGACAAGCGCAAGGAGTACGACGAGGTGCGCCGCCTCGGCCCCCTCTCCGGCAGCTTCGGGGGCGGATTCGGAGGAGGCAACGGCCAGGCTGCGAACTTCCGCCTCGACGACCTCGGTGACCTGTTCGGCGGCATCTTCGGCGGACGGGGCCGGACGCAGCGCAATGCCGGCTGGGGCGGCCCGCGCCGGGGTGAGGACGTCGAGACCGAGCTTCACCTGTCGTTCTCCGACGCCGTCGACGGCGTGGTCACCTCGGTGAACGTCGTGACAGGCGCCATCTGCCACACCTGTGGCGGATCTGGATCCCGCCCGGGGGGTAAGCCTCCGGTCACCTGCGACCGCTGCGGCGGCACCGGCGTCATCAACGACAATCAGGGCTTCTTCTCGCTCGCCTCTCCGTGCCCCGAGTGCCGCGGCCGCGGCCTCAAGGTCATCGACGCCTGCCCCACGTGCGCCGGGACCGGAACAGAACGGCGTCAGCGACAGGTCAAGGTTCGCATCCCGGCCGGTGTCGAGGACGGGCAGCGCATCCGAGTGAAGGGCCGTGGCGAAGCGGGCGGCAACGGAGGGCCGGCGGGCGACCTCTACGTCATCGTTCACGTGAGCCCGCACCCGGTCTTCGGTCGCAAGGGACGCAACCTCACCGTGAAGGTACCGATCACCTTCCCCGAAGCAGCCCTGGGGGCCGACATCACTGTGCCGTCGCTTTCGGGGCCGGTGACGGTTCGGATCCCACCGGCCACGACCTCGGGCAAGACCTTCAGGGTGAAAGGTCGCGGTGTCCACACCGGGACGAGCGCCGGCGACCTCCTCGTCTCGGTCGAAGTCGCCGTTCCGAGCCAGCTGTCCGACGATCAGCGGGCCGCCGTCGAGGCGCTCGCGCGGGTCACCGGGGACTCGCCGCGGGAGCACCTCGGTGTCTGAGCGCGCCTGGGCCGACATCGGCGGCGGCGGAGCGCCGGGGGACGGCGGCGGCTCTGCGAGGGACGGCGGCGACAGATCGGCTCGCGCCGTCTACGTGATATCGGTGGCCGCCGAGCTGGCCGGCGTGCACCCCCAGACGCTGCGCATCTACGAACGCCGCGGTCTGCTCGACCCAGCCCGCACCGTCGGCGGCAGCCGCCGCTACTCCGAAGCCGACATCGCCCAGCTCCGCCGCATCCAGGATCTGACCAACGCAGGCGTGAACCTGGAAGGCGTGCGCCGGATCGTTGCCCTCGAAGGCGAGCTGAAACGTCTGCGAACCGAGCTCGAGGTGACCAGGGCGGCGGCCCGTGAGGCGGTCGAACAGCTCCATCGCCACTACCGCCGTGACCTCGTGCCGGTGACCGGCTCCCGGCTGCCCGCACGATGGCGGACCTGATCGGGCGGCGCCACGGCCCGGCGTCCTCGGCGGTATCCGACTCCGGAGTCCTCGCCCGGTCGTCTGACAGTAAGCCAACGAACGTGGAGATGTTGAACGCCTCATGACTTTTGACCCGAACCGCTGGACCCAAAAGACCAAGGAGGCGGCCCGCGACGCCGTCGGCGTGGCCCGGTCGTTCCATCACGCCGAGGTGATGCCCGAGCACTTCCTGCTCGCCGCTCTCGGCCAGGACGGCGGCGTGACCATCCCGCTCCTCGACCGCCTCGGCATCTCCCCCCTGAGCGCCCGCAACCGCCTCGACGAGGCCCTCGGCCGGGTGCTCAAGTCATACGGGGGTGCCGAGCCGACGTTCTCACAGGAGCTCACCGAGGCCTTCGGGGCGGCGGACGCCGCCCGCCAGGAGATGGGCGACGACTACATCTCCGTGGAGCATCTGCTGCTGGCGCTCACCGACCGTCTCGGCCTCCAGCGCGACCAGTTGATGTCGGCGCTTCGGGAGCTGCGGGGCTCGCACCGCGTGACGACGGACAACCCCGAGGAGCAGTATCAGGCCCTGCAGCGCTATGGCCGCGACCTCACCGAAGCGGCACGGGACCGCAAACTCGACCCCGTGATCGGTCGAGACGAGGAGATCCGCCGCGTCATACAGGTGCTCTCGCGCCGCACGAAGAACAATCCCGTGCTGATCGGCGAGCCGGGCGTCGGCAAGACGGCGATCGTCGAGGGCCTCGCCAACCGCATCGTGGAAGGAGACATCCCCGAGGGACTGCGCAACAAGCGCGTCGTCGCGCTCGATCTTGGATCCATGGTGGCGGGCGCCAAATATCGGGGCGAGTTCGAGGAACGCCTGAAGGCCGTCCTGAAGGAGATCACCGACGCCGAGGGGGAGATCATCACCTTCATCGACGAGCTGCACACGATCGTCGGTGCCGGCGCCGCAGAAGGAGCCATGGACGCCGGCAACATGATCAAGCCGATGCTGGCACGGGGCGAGCTCCGCATGATCGGTGCCACCACCCTCGACGAGTACCGAAAACGTATCGAGAAAGATGCCGCCCTCGAACGCAGGTTCCAACCGGTGATGGTCTCGCCACCCTCGGTCGAGGACACCATCGCCATCCTTAGAGGGCTGAAGGAGCGCTACGAGGTCCACCACGGCGTACGGATCCAGGACGCCGCCCTCGTGGCGGCCGCGGTGCTGTCCGATCGCTACGTCACCGGCAGGTTCCTTCCGGACAAGGCGATCGATCTCGTCGACGAGTCGGCGAGCCGTCTGCGCATCGAGATCGACTCCATGCCGACGGAGCTCGACGTAGTCTCCCGCCGCCTCCGGCAGCTCGAGATCGAGCAGGTGGCCCTGCAGAAGGAGGAGGATGACGCCTCGCGCGAGCGCCTGAAGCGCGTCGAGGAGGAGATGGCCGACCTGCGCGAGCAGCAGACGGCGATGACCGCCCATTGGCAGGCCGAAAAGGACGCCATCGATGCCATCCGCGTGCTCAAGAGCGAGGTCGAAGCCGCGCGGGGCGAGATGGAGCAGTTCGAGCGCGGGGGCGATCTCGAGCGCTCGGCGGAGATCCGTTACGGGAAGCTGCCAGATCTCGAGCGGCGGATCGAGGAGGCCACCACCAAGCTCTCCGAGCTCCAGGCAGAGCAGAAGATGCTGAAGGAGGAAGTGGACGCCGAGGACGTCGCCGAGGTGGTCTCGCGCTGGACCGGAGTGCCGGTATCGAGGCTCGTCGAGGGCGAGGTCGCCAAGCTCGTCCACCTGGAGGAGCTGCTCCACCAGCGCGTCGTTGGGCAGGACGAGGCCGTCACAGCCGTCGCCAATGCCATCCGCAGGAGCCGAGCCGGCCTGAGCGACCCGCACCGGCCGATCGGCAGCTTCCTCTTCCTCGGGCCCACGGGCGTCGGCAAGACCGAGCTCGCCCGCTCCCTTGCGGAGATCCTCTTCGACGACGAACGGGCCATGGTCCGAATCGACATGGGCGAGTACCAGGAGCGCCACAACGTCTCCCGCCTCGTCGGCGCCCCGCCGGGCTATGTCGGCTACGAGGAGGGCGGCCAGCTGACCGAGGCAGTACGCCGCCGCCCGTACTCTGTCGTCCTGCTCGACGAGATCGAAAAGGCACACTCCGACGTCTTCAACGTGCTCCTGCAGGTGCTCGACGACGGGCGGCTCACAGACGGCCAGGGCCGGACGGTGGACTTCTCGAACACCGTGCTCATCATGACCTCGAACCTGCGGGGCGAGCCGATCGACTTCTTCAAGCCGGAGTTCGTGAATCGAATCGACGAGATCGTCCGGTTCATGTCGCTCTCGCGCGACGACCTCGCCGCCATCGTCGACATCCAGCTGCAAGTGCTGGCCCGTCGCCTCGCCGAGCGGCGGCTCGGCTTGGAGGTGAGCGACGAGGCGAGGACCTGGCTCGCCAACCGAGGCTATGACCCGAGCTTCGGGGCTCGTC
>JBOGHY010000293.1:0-9034 GCA_050742375.1 Acidimicrobiales bacterium
GGCGTAGATGCTCTCGGCGGTCACCACCGTGATGGAATCGGTCGAGCCCGCACGCCCGGGTGGCGCCGACACGCTGACTACGTTGGAACTGCCGCAGTCGAGGATCTGTGGAGCGTTCGCGAAGCTCGACGCCGCCGTCGTGCCGAAGGAGACCTCGACGGCACAGCCAAGGTTCTGGCCGACGATCGTCACCTGCGTGCCTCCGTGGGCGGGACCCGAAGAGGGCGAGCTCGCCTCCACCTTCGGCGCACCCGGCGGGTAGACGACGAGGAGGTCGCCGGGGCTCGACCCGCTGCAGCCGGTCACGCTGCAGAGAGACACCATGTCGACGCCCGGGTTCTGGGCGATCGACTGCAGGCTCGCCGAGGTGTCGCTGCTCACCGTGTAGGAGTACTGGGTCTGCACGAGGGCGGTTTGGACGACGTCGGTGAACACGGCCGGCCCGACGGCCTGGTTGAAGCCGGACCCGGTGATCACGAGCGGCGCCCCGCCTGAGTCCGGGGCGCCGTAGACACCGAGGACGGTCCGGGTGTTGGCCGAGTTGCGCACGGAGGTGACTTTCGGCACGCCGGCGTAGACCACGTTCTCCTGGCCCGACTCGCCCGCCAGGCTGACGACGGTGACGGGCAGCGCGACCGGCTGGACCGTCGTCGACGACGCCGTGGCGATCGCCGGGGCGCTGAACTGGATCTCGGTTCCCGACTCGAAGATGCAGAAGGGGGCGAAGCAACCGATCACGCCGGCGTCAGAGGTGGGATCGCCAAAGACCAGCCAGTCGAGGGTGAAGGGGTCGAAGCCGCTCCCCGTCATCGTGACGACGCTGCCGCCCGTCTCGCTCGCGAGCGTGTCCGCCGTGGAAGTCGAGACCGAGGTGATGCTCGGCGTCGGGGCGTAGTCGAACTCGGTCGGGGCGGGTGCCGCCTCGCAGCCGCATCCCGGCGGCAGCGGGACGACCCCCGAGGGGGTCGAGGGGAGGGCGGCGCCCTCGTAGGGCGGGAGGATCGTCGCCGTCGGGCTCGTGGCGCCGGCCGTGGTGACCTGCACCTCGACCTGGCAGATGTCGGTCGTCGCCGTCTGGCCGGGCACGTTCGCCCCGCACTGCTCGGCGCCGGCCCCGCCCGCTGCGAACCGAGGAGCCGTCACCTTGAGCTCGAAGGGCGAGACGAGGCTGACTCCCGACGCCGGCACGCCACCGAAGGTGACCGTCGAGGCGCTGGTGAATCCGGAGCCGAGGATCGTGACGGCCGTCCCCGAGGAGGACTCCGAGCCGCCGTAGGGGCTCACCCCGCTCACCGTCGGGGTCGGAGCCGAGGTGTCGGAGACGTACTCCATCGCCGAGGAGGCGCTCTGGGCGCTCGACTCGCCGTTGCTGAGCGAGACGGTGACGTTGGCGCGGCCGGTCCCGTCCTGGGGCGAGTTGCCCGCCTCGACGCCGGCCGAGGGCGGGAAGGTGGCCGTGATGGTCGTCGGGCTCGTGACGGTGAAGCTCGTTACCGCGAGTGCCCCGACGTTCACCGCCGCCACGTCGGGCGAGCCGCCCGACTCGAAATTCGTGCCGGTGATCGTCACGGGCCCGCCGCTCGAGGGAAGGATGGCGGGGTTGAGGCCCGTGACGGTCGGCCGGGTGGAGGCCGCCGCGGCGGCGCACAGATTGGCCGCCAGGCCGGCCGTGCCTCCGGGCCCGGTGAGGCGGGGGCTGCCGAGGCCCGAGGCGAGGTCGTAGCCGGCCGTCGCCGGGAAGACGTTGCCGTTGTCGAGCCCGTAGATGTCGTCGTTGCCCACGGTGATGTCGTTGAACGAGGCGGCGTACTCGGCCGGGTTCGAGGCGACGGCGTAAAGAAGAGGGCTCACGAAGCCCACCCCGGAGGCCGTCGCCGGGTTGGCGGCACAGCTGGCCGAGGCGTTGGTGAGCGCCAGCAGCGAAGCCCAGATGGGCGTCGCCGAGGAGGTGCCGCCGATCGTGACCCAGCCGTCCGGGGTGCCCGGCGACTTGAACTCGTCGCCGTAGATGGTCACGGCGCCGGTGTACTCGTCGGCCTGTGCCGAGACGTCGGGCACGAGGCGGCACGGTGACGAACCGCCCGGGCTGTAGCCGCCCGGGCTCCCGTCGGGGCTCGCCCCCGAGGCGTCGCAGAAGCCGGGCGAGTACCCGAAAGCCTGCTCGACGGCGTTGGCGTTGGCGTAGTCGGGCCCCGAGGGGACTATCGCTCCGATGCCGGGAACCCGGGCTGCCTGCTGCCATGCCTGCTCCGGCCAGGACATCGAGATGCCCCCGCCGCCGGCGCCCCCATTTGCCCCGTCGTTCCAGACCTGCTCGCTGGCGGGCACGGTGGCGGCGTCTGTGATCGTGGTCCCACCGACCGAGACGACATAGGGCTGGCTGGCGGGGTCGTCGATCGAGAGGGGGTTCTGTGGCTGGACGGGGGCAGGAGGCCGAGAGGCGTTGCAGTCGTCGCTGCCGGTGTCGCCGGCGGCGGAGAAGACCGACTGCCCCTGGGCGGCGGCCTGCTGGAAGAGGAGGTTCTCGGCCTGCTGGGTGCCCGGCTCACCGAGCTGGACCGCCTGCTCGCAGAGCCCCCAGCTCGACGTCACGACCTTGTCGGTGTCGGTGTCGATGATCGAGGCGTACTCGTCGATGCTGCCGAAGGTGGTGTTCGGGGCGTCGTAGACGTCGATAGAGGCCGCCGGTGCGATGGCCGAGACGTCTTCTATGTCGAGGATCGCCTCGCCGCTGCCCGGGCCGGTCGGGTTGCCCCCGTCGACGTTCACCGTGTGCAGGCGGCCGGCCATGGCCGAGGCGGCCGAAGCGCCGAAGTAGCAGCTGTCGAAGGTGGAGATGTCCGAGCGAAGGAAGGGCTCCAGCTCGAAGATGGCGACGTGCTGGCCCGAGCCGAAGTCGCCGGCCCGATAGAGGCCGAAGGCCCCATACGAGTTGGCGATCTGGTCGTCGGTGAGCCCGCCGAAGGCCGCCGCCGCGCCAGACGCGTCGGCACAGGGCGTGGGCGAGCCGGCCGGGTGGGTGAACTGAGCGGGGATCGCCGGAGCATGCGTCCGGGCGGCGCCAAGGGTGGCCCGCTCGAGGCTGACGGGCGCCGCGGACACGAGGTCGTCGAGGCCCACGACGGAGCTCACGACACGGGCGATGCCCGCGCGGAGCCGGATGGCGCCCGAGGTGGCCTGGCCGAGGTGGTCGTCGGCCAGGCGGTAGGCAACGAGGCCGGTGCGGAAGGTGCGCTCGACTGAGCTCGCGTGCCCGGAGAAGCGCACGAGCAGACCGTCGCGGGCCACGCTGTCGACCCGGAGGCCGTTGCGCCGGAGTGCTTGTACGACCGAGGAGATGGCCGCGCGGCCAGGGCCGAAACGCCGGGCGAAGGCCCCTGGGGCGAGGTAGTGGTGGAAGCTCGGCGATCCCTCGTCCGTCGCCGCCGCGATGAAGGCGACGAGACCGGCTTCGTCGCGGGGCTCTAGTACGACGGCTCCGCGCTCGATGGCGCCGGCGCGCACGGCCCCGAGGCGCGCCGCACCGAGGGGGAGGCGCGGGGCGGCGTTCACCTTTACGAAGTGCGGCGCCGAAGGCGCTGCCGGGCTCGCCCCGGCGGCCGGCATCAGGACCAAAAAGGGCAGGGCCGCGAGTGCTGCCACCCCGGTCACGAGCAACCGCCGGAAGCTCGCCGGCCGCAAGCTGCGTCCCTTCGTACCCCGTTTCGAAGCCGACGTGTCGAGCTTGCGCACGGCTTTCCTCCCCGCCACGTGCGCTCTTCGCTCCTCCCTCGAGGCGAGGCCACGCGATGCTGGCCTCGGTCTAGTGCTTCGGCGGGCTCAGGTCAACGTGAGCCTCGGCGCTAATCCGTCGGAGGCGCCGACGGGCGGGCTACCGCACCGACCAGGTCGGGAGGTTCGGCCGGCTCCTCGGCCGGCAGCGGGTTGGCCCAGGGGTCGCCGCCATCCCGCCCGGCGCCGCGCCCGGCGCCGTCCCGCCTCAGCAGCCACAAGGCGAAAGCCCCCCCTGCTCCGACGAACGCCAGTGCGGTGACCTCGACCGCCAAGCCCCCGACGCCGTGGGGCAGGAAGACGTACTCGTCGAAGAAGCGCGACAGGCCGTAGAGGCTGACCGTCGCCGTTGCCACTATCCCGATCGGCCCGCCGCGCCGGGCTATGAGGCGCTCTATCCCGATCACGATCGCAAAGATGGCGAAGCACTCGAGAGCCTGCTGGATGGGAACCGGGTAGCGCTTGCCGACCTGGTCGGCGTAGTACATGCCGTACCAGGCGTTCGTCGCCCGGCCGCCGCCGGCGATCATGAGCTGGGGGCCCAAAAGACGACCGATGGCCCAGGCGAGCGCGAGCACTGGGGCGACGAGGTCGGCGGCGACCGAGGCCCTGAGCTCCTTGCATTGCCTGCGCGCCGAGATGAACCCTGCCGGCACGCCGAGGGCGAGGCCGCCGAAGCTCGACAGCCCGCCGTGCCAGACGGCGAAGATGTCGCCCCAGTTGTGGGAGTAAAAGCCGACGTTGGCGACGACGTGCGCAGCCCGGGCACCGACGATCGAGCCGACGATGATCCAGACGAAGGTGCGTCCGAGCCACGCGTCGCGGTAGCCGTGCGCACGGAGGCGGCGGGCGAAGTACCGGTAGGCGAACCAGAACGTGACCGCGAGGCCGATGCCGTAGGTGTGGATCTGCAGGGGGCCTATGTGGAACACGACCGGGATCGGCTTCATCGACTACTCCCGTCGAGCACTTGGTCGGGCACCCGATCAGTATGCCCGCCGGGCAAGGCTGCCCGACCGCGAGCGCGGCACCGCCCTTGGGGCCCCGGGTCTGTCCGCGCAGGCCGGCCCGGTCCGCCCACCAGAGCCTTTCTAGGTGAGCCGCTCGACGATCATCGCCATGCCCTGGCCGCCGCCGACGCACATGGTCTCGAGGCCGACCGTCTTGTCCTCGGCCTCGAGGCCGTTCAAGAGCGTCGCCATGATGCGGGCACCGGTCATGCCGAAGGGGTGCCCGAGGGCGATGGCGCCCCCGTGCACGTTGAGCTTGCCCCAGTCGATCCCGAGATGCCGGGCTGAAGGGATGACCTGGGCGGCGAAGGCCTCGTTGATCTCGACGAGGTCGACGTCGTCGACGCTCATCCCGGCCCGCTTCAGGGCCTTGCGGCTCGCCTCTATCGGTCCGAGCCCCATGATCTCGGGGTTGAGCGCGCTCACGCCCGAGGAGACGATGCGGGCAACGGGGTGCAGGCCCAGCTCGGCCGCTCTTGCGTCGCTCGTGACGAGCACGGCGGCGGCGCCGTCGTTGAGCGGGCAGCAGTTCCCGGCCGTCACCTTGCCGTCGGGGCGGAAGGCCGGCTGCAACTTGGAAAGCCCCTCGAGGGTCGTGCCCTCCCGGGGCCCGTCATCTTTTGACACAGAAGTGCCGTCATACAGGGTGACGGGAGTGATCTCCCGCTCGAAGAAGCCGTTCTGGACGCTTTCGACGGCACGGTGCTGGGAGAGCTCGGCGAAGCGGTCCATCTCCTCGCGGCTCACGTTCTCGTACTCAGCCACGTTCTCGGCCGTCTGGCCCATGGCGATGTAGATGTCGGGCAGGCCCTCGGGCGGCGACCAGCTCTCGGCGCCCCCGGCGGCCCGTGCCGCCGAGCGCGCCTCGGCTTGCGAAAAGAGCGCGTTGGTGGTGTTCGGCACGCCGTCCGAGCTGCCGGCGGCGAACCGGCTCGTCGTCTCGACGCCAGCTGCGATGAAGACGTCGCCCTCGTCCGCCCGGACGGCGTGGGCTGCCATCCTGATGGTCTGCAGCGACGACGAGCAGTAGCGGTTGACGGTGACCCCGGGGGCGCCGCCGAGACCGGCGAGGAGCGCCACCACGCGGGCGATGTTGAAGCCCGCCTCGCCGGCGGGCTGCCCGCATCCCATGAGCACGTCCTCGACGAGGTCGGGGCTCACCTCGGGCACCTTGTCGAGCAGGGCTTTCACGATCTGGGCGGCGAGATCGTCCGGCCGCATGTCCTTCAGGCTGCCCTTGAAGGCCCGACCGATCGGGCTGCGGGCTGTGGCGACGATGACGGCTTCGGGCACGGGGCGAGCATAGGCAGCCTGCCGAACGTTTCGCTTCGCGACTCCGCACACGCTCCCCGCGCCACGGGCCGCGACTGGTTCGGCGCCTTCGAGGTGCCGGCGTGGCACGCCCGGCGATCCCATGAGACACGCTGCGGACGTGTGACGATTGGCCACTTTGGCCACATCTACAACAACAGCAACAGAATTGTCGGTTGAAGTGCCGCTATCTCGTTGACGGCGGGTAGAAAGCCTGCCTAGCTTCTCGCCCCGTGCCACGCAGCCGGGGGTTTTCCCCCTCTCTGCGCAGCGTGCGCCGGTCTCCTGCCCACCTCGCCAAGGTGGCGCGGGCGAAGGCTGAGCCTGGATCGCTGTGGTTGGCCCGTCCCGGCGACCCCGAGAAGCGGCCTGCGGCTTCCCACCTGGCATGCCGGCCGCGCCTCTCCCAAGGGTCACGCTCTGTGCACCGGTACCGCTCGGTCGTGCGCCGATCGGTGCTCGTGGCGCTCTCGGCCGCCACCGCAGTCTCGGTGAGCCTCGTGGTTGCCCCCGCTTCCGTGCGGGCTGCCCTGTCGGGGGCGGGGCGCCGGGCGCCGCTCGGCGACGACCTCGAGCTGTCGGCCTCGGCCTCTCCGGGGGCGAAGGCGGCACAGCCGTCGGGCCCCGAGGCAGTCCCCCAGCCCGCCGTCGGCATCGCCGCCAGCGCAGGGGGTGGGTACTGGGTCCTCTCACGCGACGGCACGGTGACCGCTCTCGGCAGCGCCCCGTCCTTCAACTTGCCGACCCTGCCGGCGACCGGTGGGGCTGCGGTGGCCATCACCCCCACACCGGACGGGCGCGGCTTTTGGGTGCTCGACCAGTCGGGCGGGGTCTTCGCCGCGGGAGATGCCCGGTGGCACGGCTCGCTCTCGCAGGCATCGCTCGGGCGATCGGTGGCGGGGCTCGCCGCCACCGTTGACGGTCGCGGCTACTACATCGTCGACGCCTCGGGCGAGGTCTTCGGCTTCGGCGACGCCGCCGTAAAGGGCTCGCTCGTCGCCGCGCCCCCAGGCGCATCTATCGTCGACATCACGGCCGATCGGCGCACCGGCGGCTACTGGCTCACCGCCTCGAACGGCGAGACTTTCGCCTTCGACGCCCCGAGGCTTCGTCTCGGCGGTGCGGGGTTCGACGCCGTCGCCTCTGCCGGCGTGGCGGGGCTCACCGTCTCGGCTGGCGACTCCGTCGCCTGGCTCATCGGCCGTAACGGCGAGGTGGTCCGCACGGGGGCGCAGCCCGTCCTCGGTCATCCGCTCGACCCGAGGTCGCTCGGCGGTCCTGTGGTGGCGGCCGACTCGGTGCATGCCGGGCGCGGATACGCAATGCTCACCTCGAACGGCCAGATCTACGCCGTCGGCTCGGCGGCGAGCGTCGCCGGGCTCGGTGCCGGCAGTGGATCGTCGCCCCTATCGGCACCGGCCTCTTCGAGGGAGCTCAGGATCGTCGCCGCCTTCGGCGCCTCGCCTCCGACTCGCACCCTGCGGGCGGACGCCCGCCATGGGGTGCCGACAGATGGCGGCGGCCCGCCGGGCGGCGACAAGGGGGGGCGAAGCTCGGAGATCGTGTTCCCCTTCGAGCACCCCTACATGGCCCAACCGATCTCGTCGTGGACGCTCGACCAGGGTGTCGACCTCGGCATGGTGGGCAATGCGTGCGGCTCCGACGCTGTCGAGGTGGCGGTCGCCAACGGGGTCATCGTCCAAGAAGGCATCCAGGGCTTCGGGCCGGCCGCTCCGATCCTCCTTGTGGAAAAAGGCCCGCTCACCGGCCGCTACATCTACTACGGCCACGCGCTTCCTGCTCTCGTCCCGGTCGGTGCGAGAGTGCGCGCGGGACAGCCCATATCCGAGGTGGGCTGCGGGGACGTCGGCTACTCCTCGGGCCCGCACCTCGAGATCGGGATCAGCGCACCCGGCGGACCGCCCTGCTGCCCTGGCTACGGCGAGACCTCCCCCTACATGGAGCAACTGCTCGTCGGCGCTCTCGGCTGAACATCCTCGCCGGCGCGGCTGCGGCGCCGTCTCGCCCTTTGCCGCCTGCCCGTCATCCACCCGGTCGAGCCTGTTTCGTAACATGCGGCCATGGGCAAGCGTCTCGACCGGCGGAGCTTCCTCGGCAGGCTCGCTGGGCTCCTCGGCGCAGCGGTCGCCGGCGAGACGCTCGAAGCCTGCTCGCCGACCGGCCCGGACGCGAAGGCGTCGACGACGACGTCGAGTCTCACCAAGACCTCGGGCTCGTCTTCGCTGAGCACCTCCGGTGGGCCGCGTAGAGGGCTCGGGGGAGAGAGTCGAGGGGCTTTCGGGCTTCCGGTGGCGGAGTGGGTGGTGGAGGAGAACGCCAGGCCCGGGACCACCGATTGGCTGCTTCGGGGGGTCGGCAACCACTACGTCGAGGGCTTCGTAGACAGGGTGAGCGCCGTCGCCGGCGACGAGGTGACCCTGTACGCCAACACCGGGAGCCCGAGGCTGTCGATCACCGCTTACCGCCTCGGCTGGTACAAGGGCCTAGGCGCCCGCCTCGTCGCCTCGCTCGGCAGCGTGCGCGGCGTAGTGCAGCCCCCGGCGGGGCTCACGCAAGGCATCAACATGGTCGAGTGCCGCTGGTCGCCCACGTTGTCCTTCAAGATCGAAGACGACTGGCCGAGCGGGTACTACCTGCTGAAGCTCCTCACGAAGAACGGCTACTCCCAGTGGGTGCCCTTCCTCGTCCGCGACGACGAGAGCTCGGCGCCTGTGCTCGTGCAGTCGTCCGTCACCACATGGCAGGCCTACAACCTCTACGGCGGCTACTCGCTTTACTCCTCTCCGAGCGGCAGCTACGAGGACCGCTCGAGGGTCGTCTCCTTCGACCGGCCCTATGCGGCCGCCGACGAGGACGGCTCGGCCGACCTCTTCGGCAACGAGTACCCCTTGGTGGCGCTCGTCGAGCGCCTCGGCGTGGAC
>JBOGHY010000294.1:0-9279 GCA_050742375.1 Acidimicrobiales bacterium
TGAGGAGATACGCGAGAAGGGGTACGCCGTCTCCGTGCAGGAAGCAACCGAGAACCTCTGCTGTCTCGCCGCACCGGTGCACCGGGCGGAGCACGCCGTCGCCGCTCTCAGCATCTGCATCGCCGCGGCGGGCTTCGAGCCTGAGTACCTGGCCGAGCTGGTGCGTCGTCTGAGAAAGGCGGCCTCCAAGCTCTCGCGGCGCCTCGGCGCCTCGTCGGCTCCCACCGGGGCGAGCTAGGCCGGGGGCGGCTCGGGCGTAGGGTCACCGGAGCCTGCTGTCGCGAGGAAGTCCACCACCTCGCGGGCGAATTCCGGCTTGGTCACCGCCGAGAGGTGATTTCCCGGCACCCTCGCCCACCTCGCCGAGGAGATGGCACGGGCGAGAACATCGGGCGGGCCGGCGAGCGTGTCGTCGACTCCGTTCAGGACGAGTGTCGGTACGGAGATAGCCGCCAGCTCGTGGAGCGATCTAGGCGGTGAGACGGCGCGCTGCACGGCGGCGAGAGCGCGGCGATCCGCCCCGGTGGCCTCGGCGAAGCCGCGGAAGGCCCGCGCCCTCGAGCTCGAGATCGTCGTGGGGTCGTTTGTCTCGAGTGCGGCGGCGATCTCCTCTTGATCCGGACCGGGGCCGCCGGCCGTGGTCCTGCCGGATGGGCTCGTGGCCCCCGCCCCGGCGAGCACGAGGCGGGCCAGCCTACGGTCGGCGAGCGCGTAACCGAGAGCCACGTAGGCACCCATCGAGTAGCCCACCAGGTCGATCGAGGAACAGGCGAGGATGTCGACGAGCCGGCGCAGATCGAGGACCATGGCGTCGCAGGCATAGGCGGAGGGCTCGTGCGGCTTGCCCGAGCGGCCGTGCCCACGGGCGTCGACGGCGACGACCAAGCGACCGGCGGCCGTGAGGGCGGCGGCGACACCCGGTCGTACCCAGTTGGTGAACGAGTCCGACGCGAAGCCGTGGTGCAGCACGACCGGCCTGTTGGGCGCCCTGGGCACCGCCGGCGACCGCCCAAGGAGGTCGGGCGCATGGACCTCGTAGGCAATGAGGGTCCCGTCGAAGGACGTAAATGAGTGCTCCTTCCCGTGGTCGAGGCCGCCTGCGTCCACGGCGAGCCATGCTTGCGGGTACTGGCAGCGGGCGCCAGTCGGCCGAGGCTAGGTGCCGCACGCCCGTTTTCCGGAGAGAGAGACCGGGTAGAGAGTGCCCGATGGACACTGATGATCGAATGAATCCCGCCGCAGTCTCGACAAACCGGTTTGTCCCCGATTTCCTCGTCGAGATCTTCCGGAGCGAGAACCGCTTTGTCACCTGGATCGCCCTTCTCGCCACGTTGGGTGGCTTCCTCTTCGGCTTTGACACCGGTGTCGTGAGCGGAGCGCTTCCCTACATCGCCAAGAGCTTCCACCTCGGCTCGCTCGGCCAATCATGGGTTGTCGGCTCGCTGTTGCTCGGAGCGGTCGGTGGAGCACTCCTGTCGGGAAAGTTGGCCGACCTTCTCAGCCGCAAATGGACGAAATTCGCCGCCGGATGCGTCTTCACTCTCGCCGGGGCATGGTCTGCCCTCTCGCCGAACTTCGGCTCGCTCATCGCCGCCCGTGTGGTGCTCGGCCTCGCCATCGGGACCGCGTCATTCGTGGCGCCGATGTACATCGCCGAGCACTCGCCCAGACGCCTACGAGGAGGCATGACTGCGCTCAACCAGTTTGCCGGGATCACTCTCGGTATCCTGCTCGCCTACGTCGCCGACTTCGGCCTGGTGGGCTTCTCGAACAACTGGCGGTGGATGTTCGGCTTCGAGATCGTCCCGGGCATCGCCCTTGCGATCGCTATGGCCTTCGTGCCGCATACACCCCGCTGGCTGGTGCAAAACAACCGGAGCGAGGAGGCGGCTCGAGTCCTCGAGCGAACCCGGTCGGGCATCGACCCTAGACGGGAGATCGAAGAGATCGAGGATGTCTCGCGATCTCAACGTGCCTTCCACCTGCGCCAGCTGCTCAGCCCGCGGATGCGCATGCTGCTGGTGGTCGGCGTCGGGATGGCGATCTTCCAGCAGGTGCTCGGCATCAACACCGTCATCTACTTCGGCACCACGATCCTGCACTTCACCGGGCTGAATTTGAGCAACTCGGTCGCCGAGACCGTCTTCATCGGTGTCGTCAACTTCTTCTTCGCCGGAGTGGCCGTCTTCCTGATCGACAAGGTCGGGCGCAAGCCCCTCCTTGTGATAAGTGCAGTCGGCTGCACACTCACCCTCATCGTGCTGGGCATCTACTTCTATCAGGGCTCTGGCTTCCAGCACGTCAACGCCGATGTCGCGCTCGGTGCTCTCCTCGGCTACCTTGCCTTCTTCGAGATCGGGCTCGGGCCTGTCTTTTGGGTCATGATTGCCGAGATCTATCCGCTCCGCTCGAGGCCGAAAGCGATGGCCGTAGCGACGATGTTCAACTGGGGTTTCAACTTCCTCGTCTCTTACTACTTCCTGCAGATGACACACGTCATGGGTAAGGCGGGCACCTTCTGGTTGTACGCCGGCCTGGGCGTGCTGGCGGCCGTGTTCTTCGCGGTGTACGTTCCCGAGACACGGCAGCGCTCCCTCGAGCAGATCGAGCGAGAGGCGACAGGTCACTCCCTGGAGGACGAGGAGAGAAAGGCCGCCTGAGCGGATCGGTCGGCGGGCGTACCTATCGCGCCCCTGACGGGTCGAGATTGGACCCGAGAGCAGCGGCCGGGATCGGTGGCGTGAGAGCGCTGAAGCCGAGGCGGTGCAGGCCGAAGATATCCTCGAAGGTGGCGAGCATCGAGTAGTGGTTGTAATCCGTCTTGTCGACGGTCCGACGCCGGATGAAGGGTGAGATGAGCACGGCCCCCACTCTCCCGCCTCCCGGGCCGTCGATGCCCGGTGGAACCGGAGGGATGGCCCCGGGGTCGGGCCGCTCGCCGCAGCAGGACGCCGACGCGCCCTCGCCTCCGGCCGCCTCGTCGAAGGTGATCACGAGGAGGCCGTCTCGCCGGAACGCCGCCGAGGCCTCGATGATGGGCACCCAGCTGCGCAGGAAGGAGTCGACGTCGGCGAAAGCGCTTTGGCCCGACCGCCTGTTCACGCACGGGTAGTCGTGCCCGTCTGAGCACAGATCGGGGGTGATGAACGAGAAGCTCGGCGTCGTCCGGACCGACCGGAGGTCATCGAACAGGCCCGTCTCGCCACGAAGGGCGGCTTTCGGCATCGAGCCCTGGGGCGAGCCAAGGGCGATCACGTGGGCGTCGCAGTAGCCGCGGCGCGAGATGACGGAGGCGAAGTAGACGAAGGGGTCGTGGCGGGTCGTGTAGCCGTCGCCGCGGACCGCGTTCTCGGTCCGGTCGGGAGCACCGATCGCGGGGTGGGCGCAGGCGGCGGGCTCGCGTGAGGGACGTTCTCCCATGTCCTGCTCGTAGGCTTTCCACGAACGCCCGGCGGCGCTGAGCTCGGTGCCTATGTTGGCAATCGCTCGCGGGTAGACGCATCCGTCGCCTGCCTGGATCCCCCCCGGGAGCACCCGGGGCGTCGCGAAGGGGACGAAGGTGCCACAGTCGTCCTGGGTGGACTCGTTCGGTGGCTGGCCGGAGACGAGGGCGATGTAGTTGTCGGCGCTGTAGTGCCCGATCGCGTAGTAGTCGGGAAGGAAGAGGCCCTCGCGCCTCAGCGTGCGGGCGAGGTACGGGTCGGCGTCGGGGTAGCCGAAGGCGTTCTGCTCGCTCTCGTTCTCGAGGACGATCACGAAGACGTGCCCGATCGAGCGGAGCGAGAAAGCCGGTCTCGGAACCGAGACGTGCCGCCTGAGGGGAGCGAGCCCGGATCTGGTCGAAGGGGCGGTGGTGACGGAGGTCGGCCCGTCGTGTGAGGACCGCGCCGGGATCGAGGCACAGCCCGCCGACACGAGGGCGGCGCCTAGGAGGGCTGCGAGGCGGCGGGCTCGCCCTCGGCGCTTGCTCACCGCCACGGCATACCACGAGCTCGCGCGACCGGGCCGGCCGACCGGCGCCTGCCCCTGTCAGGGGCGCCCGGCGCTCACGAGGCCCGAGAAGAAGATCGCCGCGAAGGCGACCCTGGTCCCCGTGTGGGCAGCCTGGAGCACTGTCGCGGCTCCATAGGGCCCCCGCCCGACGTACATCACGACGTGGGTGATCGGCGTCCCGCCGTCGTCGACGAAGTGGTAGAAGAGGAGATCCCCGGGCTCGAGGTGGCCGAGCGCCACGGGCGTCGAGTCCTCCCATTGCAACGTCGCCGAGTGCGCCAGGACGATGCCCGCCGCCCGCCAGGCGAGCATCGTGAGGCCCGAACAGTCGACTCCCACCCTCGAGGCGCCGCCCCAGAGGTATGGCACGCCGATCAGCCTCTCGGCGGCCTTCACGGCCGTCAGCTGCTGGCGGGGGGTCGCGATCGGACCCGCATCTGCCCCGGCGAGATCCGGCCCCCGGTAGGGGCTCCCCCGCGGCCAGGGCGAGAAGAGGCGGGCGAACTGCTTCGCGCCGACCATGGCGAGAAGACGCCGCGAGATCCGGGCGTACTGCGCCGCCGCCCGCCTCACGAGCACCGCGGCGGCTGCCCGCAGGGCGGCCGTCGCCCGAAGGGCCGCCCGCGCCGAGGCCTCCGCCTTCGCCGCCACAGCCTGCTCGGACACAAGTGCGCGGTCGGACTGGCGGTAGTGGTCGAGCGCCGTCGAGAGCCGGCCCGAGACGACGCCGGCGTAGACGCTCGTCATCTGCCCGGACTCCCCGGCGCCGAGCAGGATCGGCGAACTTGCGACCGCGAGATCGCCCTCGACGTAGGCGGCGACGGCGGCTGCCCGCAGCCTGAGCCTCGCCCGGGAGACCTGCGCCCGGGCAGAACGCTCTCTGAAGTCGAGCCACCGGAGCGTCCGCCGGCTGATCGCCAGGCGGACGACGCCCTCGTCGTAGCGCTCCCCGAACTGCGAGACGGCCTCGTTCTCCCTCGTCACCATCCCGGCGGTCCGAAGAAGACGTCGCAGGAGCCCATCCGCCGCCGCCGGCACACGCGACGAGGTCCGCCGTGCGCTCGGTTCCGAACGGCGGGCGGCGTGACGGACCGGCACCTGCGGGTGGGCGCGAACGGCCCGAGCGTGGGCACCGCCATGACCGGCGGCGGCGGGTTCCCGGCGACTTGCTCCCAGAGCGGTCGTCTGACCACAGAGAGTGATCATCACTGCCAGTGCGAGTGCCAGGGCTCTTTTGTGCGGCAAAGACGGTGACACCCCCCGACGTCGACCGTTACGGCTCGAGGCGCCACGCGGCGCGGCGGCCTGATCCCGAAAGGCTAGCCCAGCCACATGACCGGCTTGGCCGGCGGCGCCAGGCTCGCGTTCGCCGACGGCGGCACCTGCAAGGCAGGCTTCGATGCACAAAGCCCGTGACCAGGCGCGGCGCCGAGTACCATGCGCTCAGATTGGCGGACAACCGCTCCGGCGAGGAAGACGGCGCTCCCGCTCGTGGGTACCAGACCGAGGAGCTGGTCCCGGGTCACCCCGGCCTCTCCTTCCGCGAGGTCGTCGAGGCCAGCCCGACCGGCATCCTCGTGCTCGACGTCGCCGGCGAGGTGACCTATGCCAACCCGCCGATGTCGGCGATCCTCGGAGCCGGCGACGAGCCTCTTTTGGGTCGGTCCGTCTTCGAGCTCCTCGATGGTGAGGAACGAGCGGCGGTCGAGAAGCGCCTCGCCAGCAAGCGGCGCCCCGGGCGAGCTGTTCGTTTCACCCTCCGCGTGCGCGGCGGTGAGCAGGTGAAGTTGGCGGCGACGCCTCTGTTCGACGCTGGAACCTACGCGGGTGCAGCCGCCGTTGTCGTCACGCCCGTCGGGCCAGGTGCTCCAGGCGGAGCGACCGGCGACGACGCCCGCTACCGGGTCGCCTTCGACGTCTCGCCGATCGGGATGGCCGAGGTCGGGCTCGACGGCAGCATCCGGACGGCAAATTCGGTCTTCGCGGCGCTCGTCGGCGCGACGCCGGGGGCGGTCGCCGGCAAGAGCCTGGTCGAGCTCACCCATGCCGACCACGCCGACGAGCTGGCCGGCGCCCTTCGCGACCTCACCTCGGGGGCGACGGCGGCGTACCGTTCCGAGCAACGGCTCCTCGCAACCAACGGCGAGGCCGTCTGGGTGGCACTCTTCGCCACCAGGGTGGCGGGCGACGAAGCGGCCGGCGACGAGGGCGAAGACGATCATGTCCTCGTACACGTGCTCGACGTCAACGATCGAAAGCGGGTCGAGGACCAGCTCCGCCACTACACGCGCCACGACCCTCTGACGGGCCTGATCAACCGGCCCGGCTTCGAGGAGGAGCTCGATCGCCAAGCCGAGCGAGCGTCCACGCACGGCCCCTCGGGGGCCCTTCTCATGCTCGACATCGACGGGTTCAAGGAGATCAACGACGGGCTCGGTCACTCTGCAGGCGACACGGTGCTGCTCTCGGTGTCCGAGGTGATCCGCCGTTGGATCCGCAGCACCGACGTGGTCGCCCGCCTCGGCGGAGACGAATTCGCCGTCCTTCTCCCCTTCTCTGACGTAGCCGACGCCGAGCACGTAGCCAACAAGCTTCTGCACGCCCTGCGCGAGCATGGCGCCGTCCTGCCCGATGGCACCACGGCGCGGGTGAAGGCCAGTATCGGGGTGGCGCTCTTCGACGAGACCACCACCGGCGAGGAGGTCCTCGCCCGAGCCGACCTCACCATGTACAAGGCCAAAGAGGCCGGCCGGGACCGGGTGGCGATATTCGAGGAGGGCGCCGAGCTGCGACCGGCCACACGCTCGCGCCGCGCGTGGATAGAGCGCATATCGACCGCGCTCGAAGGAAGCAATTTCACCCTCTTCGCCCAGCCGATCCTCGACCTCCGCAATGAGACCATCGCTCGCTACGAGCTGCTGCTACGAATGCTCGACGGGGACAAGGTGGTCGGCCCGGCTGAGTTCCTGCACGTGGCCGAGCGCAACGATCTCGCCGGGAGGATCGACGCCTGGGTGACCGGACGCGCCATCGAGCTACTCGCAGGCGGTGGGTTCCCCGCCGAGACCGAGATCGAGGTCAATCTCTCGGGATACTCGCTCGGCGACGAGGAGCTTCTCGACTTCCTTCGCCGGCGCTTTGCCGAGACCGGTGCCGATCCCGCCCGGCTCGTCTTCGAGGTCGCCGAGACGGCGGCCGTCTCGAACATCAGCCTCGCCCGCGAATTCGCCGAGGCTGTGGCCGAGATCGGATGCAAGTTCGCCCTCGACGACTTCGGGGCGGGCTTCGGCAGCTTCTCGTACCTGAAGCACCTCCCCTTCGACTACGTGAAGATCGACGGCGAGTTCGTGGCGAGCTGCCTCGTCTCGGCGACCGACCGTCTCATCATCGAGTCGATCGTCACCATCGCCACCGGCCTCGGCAAGCACTCCGTCGCCGAGCACGTCGCCGACGGGCACACGATGCGGTTCCTCGAGCGCCTCGGGGTCGACTTCGCCCAGGGGTACTACGTCGGGCGGCCCACCCCCCTCGAACGGGTACTCGAGCAGCTGGCGAACACCGACGGCGGCGGCGCCCGGTGGGCACCGTCGACCTGAACGCCGACCTCGGCGAGATCGAGGGTGACCTCGCCCTCATAGGGGTGGTGTCGAGCGCGAGCGTGGCATGCGGGGGGCACGCAGGCGACGAGTCCTCGATGCTCGAGGCTGCGAGACTCGCCGTCGCCGGCGGTGTCAGCATCGGCGCGCATCCTTCCTACGAGGATCGGGACGGCTTCGGTCGCCGCGAGGTTGACCTCGATCCGGCCCAAGTTGCGGGCTCTGTCGGCCGCCAGGTCGGCCGCCTGTCGGATGCTTGTGCCGCCGCCGGAGGCAGGATCGCTTACGTGAAACTGCATGGTGCCCTCTACCACCGGGCCAACAAGGACGAGGCCTGCGCCGTCGCGATCGCAGAGGGTCTCGAGATCTTTGCAAACCTCGCCCTCCTCGCCCCGGTGGACTCGGTGATCGCCCGTGTCTGGCGCTCCGCCGGTCGGCACACCGCCGCCGAGGCCTTTTGCGACCGGGGCTACGAGCCCGACGGGACCCTCGTCGAACGGGGCTCTCCGGGCGACGTGCTCTCGCCCGAGGCGGCTCTCGCCCAGGGCCTCGCCATCGCCCGCACCGGCGAGGTCCAGACGAGGGGCGGCCACGTCGTGAAGGTGACGGCCAACTCGCTCTGCGTTCACGGAGACACCCCGTCCGCCCTTCGAATCGCGAAGGCCGTGCGAAACGGCCTCGAGGACGCCGGAGTCGAGATCCGACCCTTCGCCACATGAGCGAGGTGGTCTCGGTCGCACCCATGGGCGACCGGGGCCTGCTCGTGCGCATGAGGGGCCCGACAGCCCCGATCGGCCTTGCCGGGTCGATCCGCGAGCTCGGCTCGGGCTTCATCGAGGACGTCGTCCCCGCCGAGGCAAGCGTAGGCGTGATCTTCGATCCCGACCGCGCCGGCGAAGAGGACGTCCTCGCCGTCGTCGAGGAAGCCCGCGCCGTCGAGATCTCCGATGCTGGCCGCCGGTGGCGCCACGAGATCCCCGTCGTCTTCGACGGAGAAGACCTCGAGGCGGTCGCCGCCACGACGGGTCTTGGTGTCTCGGGCCTGCAAGAGGTCATCAGCGGAGCTCTCCTCGAGGTCGCCTGGATCGGTTTCATGCCGGGATTCGCCTACCTGAGCGGACTCCCGCCGCCGCTGTCGGGCCTCGACCGCCTCGTCCGGCCGAGGACGCGGGTGCCGGCAGGCGCGGTGGCCCTCGCCGGCGGCTACGCCGGCATCTACGCCGTGGCGGGCCCGGCCGGATGGAACGTCGTCGGCCGGACCGACTACTGCCTCTTCGACTCCCGCACCCCTCCCTACGCCGTGCTCCAACCCGGAGACGAGGTCCTGCTCGTAGCCATTGCCGGCTCGCCGCCCGGGGCGAAGGCGGGAAAGGAGGGGGAGCCCCGAGCCGTCCTGTCGGCCAGGTCGAAGCGCCGGATCACGGTCATCTCACCCGGACTTCTCACGGCGGTCCAGGACAGGGGCAGATCGGGCGTCGCCCATCTCGGCGTGCCGCCGGCCGGCGCCTTCGACACCTTCCTCGCCGCCATTGCCAACGCCGCCGCCGGCAACCCGCACGAGGCCGCCACCTTCGAGATCACCGGCGGGGGCCTCCTCATTCGCGCCGAGATGGCCTGCGCCGCCGCGCTCGCCGGCGGAGGCTTCATGGTGATCGACGGCCGGGCCGTGCCGGCCGGGACCGTGCAGCGC
>JBOGHY010000295.1:0-5127 GCA_050742375.1 Acidimicrobiales bacterium
GGCAGTCCAGGTGGCCGCCGGTCTCGCCACCGTCGAGGTCTACGCCGGCGGGAAGAAGATAGGTACGGCCGCCCACGCCACGCCCTGGATCTTCTGGTTCGAGCCGAAGACGGCGGGGTCTGGCTGAGGGAGCATGGCGACGACTTCGACCGAGGCCGCAAGCAGGGCGATCGACACTGTCCGGCCGGCAGCCCCGCACACTCTTGGTGTCCCAGCCCGACTGATTGCGCGGATGGGACGATGACGGTGATGTTGAACGTGCGCAACAGGCCGGAGCCGAGTTGGGCGAGAGGTCGGTCACGTAGTAGGAGGTCTCCATCGAAGGGACGCGCCCCTCAGCGTCGCAAGCGGGGCGATGGAAAGGATCGCTCCGGGAGGTCGGGCGTCGCCTGGCGTGCTCGAAGCACGCGGTGTCGAACGTCTTTGAACGCGACCGATGAGCGCCGGCGCGCCCCGCGTGGGTGTCCGGTCCCGGACGCCTGACGCTGGCCGAGCGCGAGGAGATCCGCTCGGGTATCGAGCGCTGCGAGACGTTCACGGCGATCGCCGCGTCGCTCGGGCGCTCGGTGTCGACGATCTCCCGGGAGGTCGCGCCCACGGTGGCCGGAGCGGCTATCGAGCCTGGGCTGCACACGAGCGAGCCGAGCAACGCTGCCGGCGACCCAAGTCCACGCGTCTCGGCCATGCGCCCCTCGCCAAGGTTGTGATTGAGTGGCTCGAGTGCTGGTGGTCCCTGGAAGAGATCGCCGAGCGCTTGCCAATCGAGTTCCCCGACGATCCGATGATGCGGGTGAGCTACGAGACGATCTACAAGAGCCTCTTCGTTCAAGGGCACGGTGAACTACGCCGTGAGCTGCACCGATGCCTGCGGAGCGGTCGTGGCGCCCGTCGGCCGCGCAACCGCTTGGAGACCCGAGGGCAGATCTCGAACATGGTGATGATCACCGAGCGGCCGGCCGAGGCGCAGGACCGGGCGGTGCCCGGCCACTGGGAGGGTGATCTCATCATCGGCAAGGGCGGCCGGTCCGCCGTCGGCACGCTCGTCGAGCGCACCAGCCGCTTCGTCACGTTCCTGCACCTTCCTGACGGACGGGAGGCCGAGAAGGTGAGTGACGCCATGTCCGCCGCCGTCAGCCGCCTCCCCGACGAGCTGATCCGCTCGATCACCTGGGATCAAGGAAAGGAGATGGCCCGCCACGACCGCTTCACGGCTGAGACCGGCATCCAGGTCTACTTCTGCGACCCTCACAGCCCTTGGCAGCGACCCTCGAACGAGAACACCGACGGACTGTTGCGCCAATACATGCCCAAGGGCACGGACCTCTCGGTCTACAGCGAGGAGGAACTCAACCGGATCGCGGCCAGTCTCAACGACCGTCCGCGCAAGGCGCTCGGTTACATGAAACCATCAGAGAAGTTCACCGAGCTACTTACGCTCACCGGTTGAAGCCGCCGTTCTATAGGTGTAACGCCTCGGTGCCAGCGTTCCACGGCGGCCAAGTCGCTCACGGCCCCTGAGGCCACAGTTCCTTTTCGATGCTCTCTCGTGTCTCCCGACCGAACACTGCCCTACACCAAACTTCGGCCGACCACAGACATGTCCTCTGCGTCCCGTTCGCTGTTTCGACCAAGCTCGTAAAGTCGCGATCGGGAATCTCGAAGAGCTCTCTGAACATCCCGCGTGACAGGAAGTCGGGATTCGCCGCCTCTTCAATCCAGCCGCCGGCATCGAAGATCATGCCGTAGATCTTGCGTCTGTGAGCAATTGAGAAGGGTAAAACACGGCGGGCGACGTCGCGCAAAATGCCTTTGCTCCAGGGCAGTACCCGTGCCTCGAGGGGAAGGTTCAAGACGAGCTCCACCACCTGCGGGTCGAGGAAGGGCACGCGCGCCTCTACCGAGGCCTGCATCATGTTCTTGTCCATTCGGTTCAGCAGGAACGAGAGCGTATTATCGAACTCCCGAAGTAGGTGAGTCTCGAGCGCCCTACGTGACGCCTCGTGATGTTGGTACGCACCCTCGATCTCGTCCTTGTTCGTTGCGCCATATAGATCCCATCCACCTTTTGGACTCCCCGACATGAGACTCTGCGCCTTGTGAAGGGCTCCTAGGATCACGCGCCAAGGGCTGCCGGAGGAGAGCTCTTCAAGACGGCGCAGCCGGCGCTGGTGACCCGAGAGGAAATGAGCTAGTGGAGGTTGACGAGGATCGCTGTAGCCTGCGAACAGCTCGTCTGCTCCTTCGCCGGTGAGCAGTACCTTTATGTTCACAGCCCGGGCGCGCTGCGCAATCTGAGCGATCGTGACCGAGCTTGCATTGGCAAGTGGTGCACCAAAGTGCAGGGTTGCCTCCACGAACCCACTTCTCCAGCCCGTCTTGGTCACCTCAAAGAGGTCGAGCTCCACTCCGAGGAAGGCGGCAACCCTCCTGGCGGCTGGCCCCTCGTCAAGCCCGCGGACGCCCTTATAGCTCGCTCCGAAAGCCACCAGATCCTTCTTGTGCTCGGCGGCAAGCGCAGTTATGAGGCTCGAGTCCACTCCCCCTGAGCACATGGTCCCGATCGGCACGTCACCGAGCAAGGCCCCGCGAACCGCCTGGCGCAATGCTTCCTCCAGCTTCGAAACAAGGACTCTCCTAGGGCATCGCGTAAGCTGCCTGTCCCGATCCGGTCGGACATGGCTCGCAGGCGAGCTCCATTCCTGCACCGTGGCGTCGCAGGTGTCGAGGGAGATCGCAGCCCAGCTTCCCGCCGGTAGCCTCTCGATGCCTGAGAGCAGCGTGGCTTTGCCTCGGTAGCAGGACAAGTCGGCGAGATCTCGCCAGCTATCGGACCTCGGCATGGCCTCCACGCCGGCCGCGAAGAGTGCCTCCGGCTCGCTCGCAAACCACAGGCCACCTTGCTCCCTCGCGACGTAGAGCGGCTTTATCCCAAAGCGATCCCGGGCGAGCAGCAGGCGTTGGCCATCAAGGTCGAGCGCAGCAAAGGCAAACTGGCCATTGAGGCGTGGCAGTACCATCGGACCCCATCGTGAGAGAGCATGCAACAATGTCGCAGTGTCTCCAGCTGATCCAAAGTTCTCGTCGCGAAGCTCGCTTCGGATCAGTTGATGGTTGAAAATTTCCCCGTTGAAAGAAAGCCACCACCTGCCGTTTGGATGCGACATCGGCTGGCTTGCGTGCTCGCTGATATCGACAATGGCAAGCCGGGTATGTACGAGTCCTACGTTTCGGATGATTTCGACACGAGAGCCGTCCGGGCCCCGATGGCCAAGGGCATCTCGCATCGCGAACAGGCGTTGGCTCGAAGGTTTTGCACCTCTCGCCATCACGCAGCCGCCTATCCCGCACACCGGTTGCAAAGGTTATCAGGAAACTAGCTTTGAGCGCTCATGAGAATCCTCGAGCTGCTCGCCAGTCGATGGATCTGACGATCTGACGGTCGTCGCTGAAGCGACCACCTCTACACCTTCCTCTATGCGCTGTCAACCAGGTCGAGCACCTCGAGCAGCGGGTGAAAGCCGGTGATCTCATTGGTCTTCTCGTCGACCTCTCGCTGGGCGATGGTCGCTCCCTCGACATGGGTCATTGCAGACGGCAAGTGCACCGCCTCGCCGGTATCGATCCTCGCACCCCGTAGCATCTTGCCGTCGACCGCGACCGCTGCAAGCAACTCTCACCCGTCACCGTCATCGGTGCCTCCCGCACTAGGGCAAAGCCCGGTCGCGTCCAGCAGGTGGCTGATCGGCCGGGTTGCAGCTACGAAGCTCATCGGAGTCGACGGGCTCGCCGAGGCCGGAGCGCTGAACCGGCGTGGATGGGGACGTACTGGACAAGCGTCCCGGTGAGCGGTTGGATCCTCGCGAAGGCGGCGCCCCAGGACACGTGATCACCCTCACCGGCATCGTGGCGGGTCATCGGCAGCTCGGTCATCTGCTGAAGGGGATCTATGCCACCGTAGAGATGGCGTTTCGCTAAGCGGGAGGGCCTGCCGCTCGGTAGGGTGAAGGTGCATATGACGGGGAGGCCGCAATCGTCCGTGCGCAACCTGGCCCGCCAGCACCGCTTCTGGAACCGCCGTGCCGTCACCTGGGACCACGGAGCTGGCGACAACGCAGGGCTCGTGAAAGTCGTTGCGCAGGTGGTCTCAGAGGCGCGTCCCGCAGGAACAGAGCGTGCCGTCGATCTCGGGTGCGGTTCGGGGCAGGTTTCGCTTGCGCTAGCGCCGAAAGTCGCTTCGCTTCTCGCTGTCGACATCAGCGAGAAGATGATCTCGCTTCTTCTCGAGAATGCTCGGCTCCGCGGAGTCGGCAACATCGACGCAAGGTCTGTCCCGATCGAGCAGTTCGAGTGCCAGCCCGGCTCGGTCGACCTCGTCGTCACCAACTATGCCCTCCATCACCTGCGCGACGAGGACAAGCCCAAGGTGATCGGCCGCGTGTGGGAGTGGCTTTCGCCCGGAGGTCGCCTCGTGATCGGGGACATGATGTTCGGCCGCGGCTTTGAGGCGCGGGACCGTGAGATCATCGCCTCCAAGTTGTCCGTCTTACTTCGGAAGGGTCCGGGCGGTTGGTGGCGGATTGCCAAGAACGCGGGTCGCTTCCTCTTTCGTGCTCAGGAACGGCCGGTCTCGGTAGTGGCGTGGGCGGGGATGCTCGAGCGGGCCGGCTTCGTCGAGGTCGCCTCCGTGGCGGTCGTGAACGAAGCGGCCGTGGTGAGTGGGCGAAAGCCGACTTGAAGGGCCACTCGAGCGGGGCTAGGGCTGGCCCGGGGCCTTGGGAGGGTGCGGGGTGCTCGCCGCCCCGTTGGAGCGGACGCGCTCGGTTAGGGCGCTGCCGGTGGTGCCGCCGGCCAGAGCCCGGCTGCTCTGGTCGAGCTCACGATCGAGTCTTCGGTCGGCTCTGGCCGCCTCGCGGCGGTCCTGTTCGGACCACTGGAAGTACATGATTGCGAGCCCGGCAACGAAGATCAGCTCGCCGACGCCCCAGAGGATGGCGCCGCCAGCGCGCGTGTCCGCGACGCTGTTCACTGCCGCATCGATGGAGCCGTGTGACCCCGTGAGGGCGATCCCCAAGATGGCGTTCACCGGAATCCCGGTGCCGAGGTATGCGAGCTTGGCAGGGTAGGACA
>JBOGHY010000296.1:0-4001 GCA_050742375.1 Acidimicrobiales bacterium
GGCGGGATCCGCGCGGGTGACTGGGTATGGATCTCGCTGCTCGCCGTGATCCCGGGCAGCGGTCATCTCCTCATGAACTGGGCCCACCGCATCGTCGACGTGTCGGTGTCTTCGGTCATCGGCGCCGGCAACCCCGTCTTCGCCGTGACGGCCGCCTGGTTGGTCCTTCACCAGTCGCTTCGCCCGATCGAGATCGCCGGCGTCGTGCTTGCCCTCGCGGGCATCTGCGCGGTGGCCGGCCGTCGCCGGGTACCCCCGGCCGCGTCGATCGAGCCGGTCGCCGATCCGCCCTGAATCAACAAACACTGCCCACAGTCGGCTCTCCTCCGGGCGGACGGTGAGCATGAGCGGCGACGCATGCCGACCGCGCTCGCCCTGAGGTTGCCGGAAGTGTGAGCGTACGAAGGCGCTCGTCGAGCGGTGCTAGGCGGGTGAGCCGACCGCGGGCGAGTCGCTGGAGAAGGCGAGCTTCGGCACGTCCTCGATGAGCCGGATCGTGTAGGGGTCCTCCGGGTGCTCGAGGATCTGATCTACCGGCCGGTTCTCGACGACACGCCCTTCGCAGAGGACGACGGCGGTCTGGGCGATGGAACGTACGAGGGCGAGGTTGTGGGTGATGAAGATCATCGACAGGCGCCGCTCTCTTTGCAGGCGACGCAGTAGCTCCACGATGACCGCCTGGACGGAGACGTCGAGCGCAGAGGTGACCTCGTCGCAGACGAGCACGTCGGGCTCGACGATGAGCGCCCTGGCGATGGCGACACGCTGGCGCTCTCCCCCGGAGAGCTGGTCGGGGTAGCGCCCGAGGAAGTCGTCGCCGAGTGAGACGTCGCGAAGCGCCTGAGATGCCTTCGCGGCGCGTTCGCGACCAGACATGTCGAAGAAGTGCTCGAGTGGCTGGGAGAGGATCTGCCCGATGGTCTTGCGCGGGTTGAGAGAGGTGTAGGGGTTCTGGAAGATGTACTGGACCCTTCTGAGGAGCTCTTTCGGGCGCTTCCTGCAGCCGGGGGTGAGCACCTCGCCCGAAAGGCGCATCTCTCCGGTCCAGTTGGAGTGAAGGCCGACGATGCAGCGGGCAAGCGTCGTCTTTCCCGAGCCGGACTCGCCGACGACGGCAACACATCTCTCGGCGGCGAGCTCGAGGTAGACGTCGAACAGGACCGGGTTGGCGCCGTAGGAAGCCGAGACGCCGCGGAGGGTGAACTCGGCATCCGCCTCCGGGGGCGCTGCCAGCGCGATGCCCACGCGCTCGCGGTGCTCGTGCTCGATCTCGCGGACGCGATGGCAGCGGACAAGGCGAGAGTCGACCCTCACCGGGGGCGGCGCTTCGAGGCGGCATCGCTCGACGGCATAGGCGCAGCGCGGGGCGAACGAGCACCCGGGCGGCCGGCGCCCGGGGCGGGGCGGCTGACCCTCGATGCCGGTGAGCACCTCGGCACGCTCGGGAGAGGGAATGGCTGCAAGAAGGCCGCGGGTGTACGGGTGGAGAGGTAGCGAGAACACGGGGCGCGTCTCGCCGAGCTCGATGACCGTCCCGGCGTACATCACCGCCACGTCGGCGACGAGCCCTCCGACGACTGCGAGGTCGTGGCTGACGTACACCGCCGCAACGCCGTAGGCGTTGCAGAGGTTGCGCACAGTCTCGAGCACGTGCCGCTGGGTGGAGACGTCGAGGCCCGTCGTCGGCTCGTCCAAGACGATGAGCGAGGGCCGGCAGGCGAATGCCATCGCGATGGTGACACGTTGCTGCTGGCCGCCCGAGAGCTGGTGAGGGTAGCGCTTCAACATGTCGGCTCTGGCGTCGAGACGGACCTCCTGCAGCACCTCGGAGATCCGCTCGTTCACGTCGCCGACCCCTTCGGCGACCGCGCGGCCGTGCGAGGTGAGTGCCTCGGCGAGCTGGGTGCCGATCTTCAGCGTCGGGTTGAGCGCCGCTGCCGGGTCTTGGGGCACGTAGGCGACCTTTGCGCCCCGGACCCGGCGCAGCTCCTGCGGTCGCATCTCGAGCAGGTTCGCCCCGTCGAGTCGGATCTCGCCACTCTTGATGACAAGACCTCTCCGCGCGTGACCGAGCAGGGCGAGCGCCACGGTCGTCTTTCCCGAGCCGGATTCACCGACGAGGCCGAGCACCTTGCCCGAGCCGACCGAGAAGGACACTTCGTTCACCACGTCCGATTCATCGTGCGCCAGGCAGATCCGAAGGTCGCGTACCTCGAGGCGCTTATGGGCAACCTCTCCGGTCTCAGCCGCGGGCATCGGGGAGGTCACGCCACGTCCCCCGGCGCGTCGACGGTCACGCCGCCGTCCCAAGCCACCGGCGCCTGGGGGTCACGCCGCCTCCCCCACGCCGACCGGGTTCACGAGGGCCGCCTCCTCGGGCCGGCGATCGACGCCGATCGCCACCCGGGCGACGGCGTCGGTGAACGTGTTGACGCCGATGGTGAGAAGGGCGATGAGGATGGTCGGCACGACGACGCCCCAGGGGTTCGTCTGGAGGCCGACCCGGTTCTCGTTGATCATGTACCCCCAGTTCGGAGCCGGAGGGGCCTGGCCAAAGCCAAGGAAGGACAGCCCGGCGATGATGACGATCGAGTAGGTGAGGCGCAGGCCCACCTCGACCATGAGGGGAGTTATCAGGTTCGGCAGGATTTCGGACCACATCACTTTCACCGGGCGCACGCCTTCGAGCTCGATCGCCTTCACGTAGTCGCGCTCGGAGACGTCCAAGGTGGACGAACGCAGCACTCTCGCCACGGCGGGGGCGTGCGAGAAGCCGACGGCGACGACGATCAGCCAGAGCTGCGGGCCGGCGATGCTCACGAGAAGGAGGGCGAAGACTAGCTGGGGAAAGGCGAGGATCACATCGACCGTCCGCATGATGAAGCCGTCGGTCTTGCCCCTCAAATAGGCGGCGGAGACACCGGCGGCACTGCCGACCACGACCCCGAAAACCGTCGCCGCAACGGCCATGATGAGCAGTACCCAGCCGCCGTCGAGCACGCGCGAGAGCACGTCGCGCCCGAGCGTATCGGCACCGAGCATCAGGTTGCCGCCCGGCTTGGCGAAGGGAAAGCTCTCAAAGGCCGTCGAGGAGTACGGAGCCACAAAGGGCCCGATCACCGCCACGAGCACCACGAAGGTCGTGATGACGAGCCCCATGATGCCCCTCGGCGTCCGGGCTGCTGAGCCGATCGTGGCGAGCCACTGGTGCCGCCGGACACGGGGCGCCCTCGTGCCAGGGACGGCGACGGTGCCGAGGCTCACCTGGCGATCCTCCTGCGCGGGGTGGCGAGGAGCGCCACCACGTCGGTCAGGATGTTCATCAAGACGTAGAAGGCGGCAAGCACGATGACGATGAACTGGATGATCGGGATGTCCCTCACCTCGACTGCGCTCACGAGCGCTTGGCCGATCCCGGGATAGTTGAAGACGTACTCCACAATCACGATCCCGCCCGCCAGGTAGAGGAAGTTGAGCCCGATCACCTGCACGACCGGGGCGACGGCGTTCGGCAGGGCGTGGACGAGGACCACTCGCCACGAAGGGACGCCCTTCAGCTTGGCCATCTCGACGTAGTCGGATTCGAGAGCTTCGATCATGGCGGCGCGCATCATCCGCTGGATGTACGGCACGATCACGATCACGAGGGTGGCGATCGGCAGTACGAGAAGTTTCGGATCGTCCCAGGCGTACTGCCCTGGTGGGAGCAGCGACACCGCCGGGAGCAGGTGGGACACGACCGTCGCGAACAAGATGATGAGAGCGATCGCCACGACGAACTCCGGGAGCGACGTGATCGCCAGCGCGACGACCGAGGAGATGTGGTCATACCAGCCGTCCTTGCGGAGCGCCGCCACCGCCCCGAAGGCCACGCCGAGGACGGAGCCGATGATGCCAGTTATGAAGACGAGCACGGCCGAGTTGACGAGCCTCGGCGCGATCTGACCCCAGACGCTCTCTCCGTTGGCGACCGAAGTTCCGGGATGACCACTCAACAGGCC
>JBOGHY010000297.1:0-4699 GCA_050742375.1 Acidimicrobiales bacterium
GCCGGGGAGAGCTCGAGATCACCGACGTCAACAACGCCTTCATCGAGGCCGGCACCATGCGCTACGACGTCATCGAAGGCTTCTGGGGCGACGCCGGGGAGTCGATCGAGGCGTACTACGCCGTCAACGATCAGGTGCGGCGTTCGGGGGCGAACCACCTCTGACGGCCGCCTCTGCTCTGGAACGGAGCCGCTCGTAGTCGAGCTTGCCGGCCGGTCCTCGCTCGAGCGAGTCAACCTCGACCACATTCCGGGGCGCCTTGAAGGCGGCGAGCCGGGTGCGGACGTGGGCGACGAGGTCCCCGGCGCTCACCGCCCCCGGCGAGCGCAGCTCGACGAGGGCGCAGATGGCCTCCCCGAAGCGCTCGTCGGGCACACCCACGCAGGCGGCATCGACGACGGCGGGATGCGTCTTCAACACCTCGTCCACCTCCTCGGGGAAGATCTTCTCCCCGCCGGAGTTGATGCAGGCGGCACCCCTGCCGAGGAGGCAAAGGGTGCCATCCGCGTCGACGGTGGCAAGGTCTCCCGGGACCGAGTGTCGGCGACCACCGATGATCTTGAAGGTGGCAGCGGTTTTCGTAGGGTCTTTGTAGTAGCCGAGAGGGAGCCTGCCGGCAACGGCGAGCCGCCCGGGCAGGCCCGAGCCGGGCTCGACGTCGTTGCCGTCGTCGTCGATGACCCGAGCCTTGTCGCCGACGAGGAAGCGCGCAGTCGGGACCTCACCTCCCGCCGTCGAGACCGAGCTTCCCATGCCGAGCGCCTCGGAGGAGGAGAAGGCGTCGACGAGCATCACCTGTGGGGCGTGGCGCAGCAGGCCGCGCTTGGTCTCCTCGCTCCACATCACGCCCGAGGAGATGATCCCGAGCAGGCTCGAGAGGTCGAAGCGACCGGGCTCCGCCTCGAGGGCGCCGAGGAGCGGCCTGGCGAAGCTGTCGCCGACGAGAGCAAGGAGCCCGACGCGCTCTCGCCCGACGGCCTCGAGGACTGCCACCGGATCGAAGGAGCGGCCCGGCACCGTCACCACGCAGCCACCCACCATCAGGCACGACCAGGCGGTGAAGGCACCGGTGCCGTGCATGAGCGGGCAGGCGGGCAGGAGCACCGGCGCCGCCTCGCCGAGGTTCTCGACGCCCTGGCGAAGGCCCTCCAGACCGCCGTCCTCGGGCATCCTGTAGACGGCCCGATCGTTGAGGATGGAAAAGAGGTCGTCCTGGCGCCACATCACCCCTTTCGGCACGCCGGTGGTGCCGCCGGTGTAGAGGAGGTAGAGGTCGTCGCCGCTGCGCCCCCATGGACCTTCGACGGCGGTGTCTGCACCGGCGGCGAGCGAGGATGCCGCCTCCTCGTACGAGCGCGCAAAGCCGGGGCAGGGACCCGAGCCGTCGTCGACGTGGAGGAACAGGCGCAGCCCCTTTAGGCGCGGATGTCGCCGCAGCCTGTCGAGGCGGTCGGCAAAGCTCCCGTGGAACACGACCGCCTCCACGTCGGCGTCGTCCCACAGGTGGCACAGTTCCTCGTCCTCGTAGCGATAGTTCGTGTTCACCGGGACCATGCCGGCCTTCATGGCGGCGAAGGACGACTCGAGGTACTCGTTGCAGTTGTAGAGGTACTGGGTGACCTTGGCCTGGCGACCGAGGCCTGCGTCGAGCAGGGCCGCCGCCACTCCGGCGGCCCGCCGGTCCAGCTCGGCCCAGCTGAGCCTGACGCTGCCGCTCACGAGCGCCGGATTGGCCGCGGCGCGGACCTCGGCGCACACCTCGAGCACGTCGGCGAGGTTCCAGTCGGTCGCCGTCATCTCCTCGATCGCCCTGCTCCTCTTTCGCGGTGCCACGCGCCTTCGCCTCGCACGCCCCTTCGCCTCGCACGCCCCTGCCGCCGAGTCGTGCAGGCGACGCCCAGGGCGGCACGTAGCCGTGGCGCCTGCGGGCCCCTCGTACTCGGGCCCTCCTCTAGGACGGCCCTCCTCGAGGACGGCCCTCCTCGAGGAGGGGCGGCACGCAGCCGCACATTATCTTCCAGGTCGTGTGTATAGTGCGCGCATACCCCGGGTCAACATCTACCTGACCGAAGATCTCGCCGAGGCGGCACGCTCGATCGGGCTCAACGTCTCCAGCCTGACCCAGCGGGCGATCCGCCAGGAATTGCAGGCGCGCCGGGCAGAGGCCTGGCTCGATCGTGTCTGTGGGCTCGAGTCGATCGATGTGGCGAGTGACGCCGTCCTTGCGGCACTTGACGCCGGACGACCGCGGGCGGCTGCTCCGGGTGGCTGAGCGTCTCGTTCTCGACGCATCGGCGGCTGTGGAGCTGCTCTTGCAGACTTCCAACGGCGCCTGTGTCGTCGGCCGGCTTCGCGGTCACGAGCTGCACGCGCCGGCAGCCCTCGACGCCCGCGTGGCCTCTGCCATCGCGAACCTGCGTGAGCTGGGTCTCGTCTCGGAGACCGACGCCGCTGCTCGTCTCAAAGTGCTGGCCAAGTGCCCGATCGAGCGACATGAGGTCGCGCCGCTCCTCGAGGAGGCGTGGACTCTGCACCGCAGCATCTGGGTCCTGGACGCGATCTACCTCGTGCTGGCCGAACGGCTCGGGGCGCGGGTGATCACCTGCGACGCGCGCCTCGCCCGGACAAGCCGCCTGGCCGAGCTCGTCTGAGCGCCGGCAGCAGGAGTCGGTGAGCGCCATCTGGGCTCAGAAGCGACGAGGAGGAGGGACCCGCCCGAGGGCGGCCTCGATGGCTTCGAAGATCCAGCGGTGAAGGAAGTCGAAACCGGTCTCGAGAAGGCGCCGCGGCAGCACCTTCTGGCTCGACAGGAGCATCTCGTCGGCGGCGGGGGCGCCGAGGGCGAGCCGCAGGGCCAGCTCCGGGACGACGAGTCGAGGCGGCCGGGCAGAGACGGCGGCGGCAAGGGCGGCGGCGAGCTCCTCGTTGGTGACCGGCTCGGGCGCCGTCAGGTTGACCGGTCCTTCAAGCGCGGGATGGTCGAGCACGTGGCGGATCGCCCGGACCTCGTCCTGCAGCGAGATCCAGCTGACCAGCTGCTGGCCCGATCCGAGGCGCCCGCCTAGGCCGAGGCGGAAGATGGGCAGTTGCGCTCGGAGCGCCCCTCCTCCCGGACCGAGGACGATGCCGGTGCGCATGGCGACGACGCGGATGCCGGCGTCGGCGGCCGGTCTGGCCGCCGCCTCCCATGCCCGGCACACTCCGGCGAGAAAGCCGCTCCCGCTCGGCGAGGACTCGTCGAGGGTGCGATCTCCCTGGTCGCCGTAGTAGCCGACGGCGCTCTGGGTGACGTAGACGGAGGGCTTCAGATCGAGGGCCGCGACCGACCGGGCGAGGACGTCGCCGGTCGTGACCCGGCTCGACCTGATGAGCTCCCTTCGCCTCGCGCTCAGGCGACCGAGCAGCGGCGCTCCGGCAAGGTGCACGACGGCGTCGATCTGCCCGAGGCTGCCGCCTGGGAGGCGGCTCGTGTCGAGACTTCTCGAGTCGAGATCGATGCCCGCCTCACCGGCACGAGGCGGGCGGTGCGTGGCGCCGACGACCTCATGTCTGTGCGACTCGAGCGCCGCCGTGAGGGACCGGCCGATGAAGCCGCTGGCGCCGCTCACGAGGACCCGCATCGGCGGTGACGCTACCTTGCGGGGGTGGGGACGCATCCGAGGCGACCGCGCTGGCTCGAGCGGGCCTTCTCGGGCACCGTCTACCGGTCCTTCTGGCTGGACGACCCGAGCTCCCCGCCGCCTCGACAGCGGCTCTCGGGTGAGGTGTCCTGCGACCTTGCCATCGTCGGGGCGGGCTTCACGGGGCTGTGGGCGGCCCTCCTCGCCAAGGAGGCAGACGACTCTTTGGACGTGGTCGTGCTGGAGCAGGCCTCGGTCGCCTCAGCTGCGAGCGGCCGCAACGGCGGCTTTTGCGACGCCAGCCTCACTCACGGGGTGGCGAACGGCCTCGCCCGGTTCCCCGACGAGATGGAGCTGCTCGAGAGCCTCGGCCTCGAGAACCTGTGCCGGATCGCGGAGAGCGTCAAAGAGCGTGGCATTGACTGCGACTTCGAGCTCAACGGGACGATCGACGTCGCCGTGCGACCCTGGCAGGTGGACGAGCTCGCCGAGCACGCCGAGGCGGCCCGCCGGCTCGGCCACGACGTGGAGCTCCTCGGCGAAGACGAGGTGCGTGGCGAGATCTGCTCGCCCACCTACCTCGCAGGCATTCGCAGCCGCGGCCGGACCGCCATGGTCAACCCCGCCCGCCTGGCCTGGGGGCTCGCACAGGCCTGCGAGAACCTCGGGGTGAGGATCCACGAGGAGACCGAGGTCTCCTCGGTCGCCCGCGACGGCGCCGGGCTGCGACTCGGCTGCGAGCACGGGACGCTCAGGGCCGGCCGGGCGGTGCTGGCGACCAACGCCCACCGCTCGCTCCTGCGCCGGGTGCGGCCCTATGTGCTCCCGGTCTACGACTACGTCCTTGTCACCGAGCCCCTCTCGTCACTCCAGCGGGCCGAGATCGGCTGGACGGGGCGCCAGGGGATAGGCGATGCCGGCAACCAGTTCCACTACTACCGCCTCACCGCCGACGATCGCGTCCTGTTCGGCGGCTACGACGCCGTCTACCACTTCGCCAACCGTCTCGAGGACGCCCTCGATCGTCGCCCGGCGACCTTCGACATGCTGGCCGAACACCTTCTGGCGACCTTTCCGCA
>JBOGHY010000298.1:0-5313 GCA_050742375.1 Acidimicrobiales bacterium
ACCTTGCGGCCTTGTGGGCGCTCTTGTCAGCGAGCACGGGATCATGCTACAGGCCGCCCCCGGCGCCGAGCGTCCATCGAGCCGTCCAGTGGGTCGTTGATCAACATGGCTGGCGGCGTGTTCTGATCTGTGATCAACCAGCGGTGCATCCCGAGCAGCGGTGCCGAGTTTGCCCCAACATGGCTGGCCGCCCCAGGCTTCTTCTGCTGCTCGAGGTCACCCGCCGCCGGCTTGGCGCCCGGGCGCAGCCGGGCTCTGGCCCGCGATGGTTGCCGGGCCCCGAGTGGCTCGCCGGGCCAACGCCCGTCCGCGCGCGGGTCGCCGGGAGAGCGCGCGTGCCACTTCGTAGCCGGAGACGGCGTTGAGGCCCGGGCCCGGCCAGATGCCGGCGCCGATCAGCCACAGGCCCGAGACGGGCGTGCGGCCAGCCGACATGCCCGGTGCCGGCCGGAGGAGGAAGCTCTGGCGCAGGTGCATGCTGCCCGAGATGCTGTCGCCGCCAACGAGGTTCTCGTCTCGGCGTTCGAGCTCTGCCGGCGAGAGCACGGCGCGCGCCTCGACGACACGCGAGGCGCCCGGCGCGTATCGCTCCAGCTTGGCGAGGACGCGCTCGGCATAGACCTCGGCGGCCTCGTCCCAGCTTCGTCCGCCAAGCTCACCGGCCGGGTCCAACAGGATGCGGCGCGGCAGTGCCCGCACCTGCACCCAGACGACGTGGCGTCCAGCAGGAGCCCGCGTCGGGTCAACCGCCGAGGTCTGGCCGACAACGAGCAGAGGCTCAGCCGGCAGACTCCCGGCCAGTGCGTCGGCGTAGGTACGCGCCAGGTCGTCGAGGTAGGGCGCGAGGTGGACGTAGGCGAAGCGACCGAGCCACTCGCCGGCCGCCCACGGCAAGGGAGCTCTGCAGGCGAGATGGAGCATCATGGTCGCCGGGCCGAAGGCGTAGCCCTCGAGCGAACGGCGCAGGGGAGGTGCAAGCTCGTGGCCTGCGAGCAGGCTGGCGAGCTTCGTTGGCGTCACCGAGGCGAGGATCGCCCGGCGCGCCCAGATGCGCTCACCGCTCGCCAGCTCCACCCCGGTCGCCCGGCCACCGGTGGTGAGCACCCGCGTGACTCGCGCCGACGTGCGCAACCTTCCTCCGAGCTCGCTGAGCAACGTCGCCATCGCGTCGGTCAGCCGAGACGCGCCGCCGGAGGCGATCGACATCCCGCCTTCCTGGTCGGCGAAGGTCTCGAGGAACGGGAAGACCGCCCCGCCGGCGACGTCCGGGCCGAGGTCGAGGTGCAGCCCCCACGGGGCGACCAAGGCCTTCGCCTTGTCGCTGGCGAGGTGAGCGTCGAGCAGCTCACGGCACGAGCTGGCGAGCAGCCGTGCAAGCTCGCCAGCGCCCTGCAGCTTCAGGCGGAGCGCCGACGAGACGAGCACGCGCCACATCGCCATCGACGGGGCGCGTGCTGCGTAGAGGCGGAACAACGTGGGCGCCACGCGTCCGAAGAGCGCGTACAGCTCGCCCCAGCCCGTGGCGTCGCGTGGCTCAAGCGCGGCGAGACCGGAGAGCGTGTCGGAGAGATCGGTAGTCACGCCGAGGGCGCTCGCGTCGGGGAAGGCGCTGGCGAAGGGGTACTTCGTCCGAGCTGCCGCGAATCCGTGGCGCTCGAGCCCGGCAGCGTGCTCGGCATAGAAGCGCGAGGCGAGGAAGAGGTTGAGGTTGGTTGCGAACAGGTCGTGCACGTAGCCGGGCAGCGTCAGCTCCCCGCTTTGCAGCGCGCCTCCAGGGTGCGGAGCCGCCTCGAGCACGAGGACCGACCAGCCGGCCCGCGCCAGCGTCACCGCGGCAGCGAGACCCTGATGGCCTGCTCCGACCACCACCGCGTCGTTGGTAGGGCTCACGGGCGTCCCCGCCTGCACACCCGCGGGGCACTCGTGCCTGGTCCTGCTGCGAGGCCGGGCGCCACCCGGGCGCTTGCCCTCACGCCTGCCGCGAAGCCGCGAAGACGGCAAGGGCGAGGACGACCACGTGCTAGGGGCTGAACTTCGGGATGACGTGGGCGGCGAACAGCTCCTGTGCTTTGATCGCCTTCCAGTGGTCGGCGCCTCCCGGATTGGCGGTTATCGCTACCTCGGTGAGCCCCGGGCAGACGTCGATTGTCTCCTGCACCCGCTGCACCACGTCCTCGGGCGTGCCGCACCAGACGATGTCCTTGGCGATCATCTCGTCGTACGGGGTGGCGGCTAGTTGCTCCATGATCCCGCTCGAGTAGAAGCCATAGCCGGCGGCAGCCAGGCGGTCCGCCGGGAGCGCAGGGTGATCGGTGAGCGGGGAGGCGTTGCCGGCGAGGAAGCCGCGCAGGTGGCGCTCGGCCTCTCGGAGCGCCACCTCGCGGTCCTCGTCGAGGTAGCAAGCGTGGATCCAGACGATGTCCGGCGACGTGCCGTACTCGGCGCACCTGTCTCGATAGAGATCGAGCTGTCCTTTGAGCGCGCTGTAGGGAAGGAGCGGGGGCACGGCAACCCCCCATCCGTGCCTGGCGGCGAGATCGTAGGTCTGGTCCGACGTGCCGCCGAGGATGACGCGGAAGCGGTGTCCGCTGAAGGGCACGATCTGGCTGTTGGCCACCTCGAAGTACCGGCCGCTAAAGCTGACGCTCTCGTGCTCGATCGCCTCGACGAACAGCTCGAGTGCCTCCTCGTAGCGGGGCCGTGAGCTCTCGTCGAGCGGGAGTCCGGCGGCGAGTGGGACCCAGCCGTGGCCGCGCCCTACGCCGAACTCGTAGCGGCCCCCGGTGAGCAGCGAGAACTCGTGGATCATGGCGGCCAGCACGAGCGGGTTGTGGTAAGGCAGGACGTGCAGCATCGTGCGCAGCTTGATCCGGCGAGTACGCGAGGCGGCCATCCCGAAGAGGCCGAAGACGTTGGCCGAGGCGGAGAACTTCGGGAAGAAGACGTGCTCGATGACAGCGTAGGCGTCATAGCCGAGCCGGTCGGCGTTCTCGATCTGCTCGAGAACCTCGCCGTAGAGCGCCTCGTAAGACTTCCCCGGCCAGCTCTGAAGCTCGGAGTAGATGCTGAACTTGAGCGTCATGGTGCCTCGTCGCGTGCAGCTGGTCGGAGTGCTCCACCGTCGCCCTCTGCCGGCACTTGAGCGCGGCTCTCGGATCCGTCGAAGACCTTGGCGGGGACGAGCGACAAAAGCTCGGCCCGGCCGGGTGCAATGCGCCAAGTGTCCTGCATGTACATGCAGGCGGAGCCGTCGGCGCTCATCACGTGCGGGTGGATCGAGATGACCATGTTCTCGACCAGCTCGACCTCGACGCCGTCGCCGATGCGCGGGTGCTCGATCATCGTCATGCCGATCGAGTGGCCGGTGACGTGTCCGAGGCGCAGCCCGCGCGAGCGGAACGGCTCGGAGATCGCAATGTGCGCGTCGTGGGCCGTGACGCTTGCCCGTAGCGCCTTCGGCGCCAGCGCGTAGTAGTCGCCGTAGGCGTCGAGCATCACCTCTGTGTCGCGCGAGAGCGGCCCGCGACTGAGCGGACGAGTGAACTCGGCCCAGTAGCCGCTCGGACCGGCGACCTCGAGCGAGTAGAGGAGCACGTCGTCGGAACCGATCCGCGCGGCGTGCTCGGGGATGCGGAACTCCGGCGTCGCCGATCCGTGGCTGCCCCAAAGGACCATGTCCATCGTCAGTCGTCCCGTGCCGGCGCGGGTGAAGGTCGCTTCGGCTTCGGCCATCAACTCGGCCTGGGTGCGTCCGGGAGCATAGGCGGCCTGCACGGCCCAGAAACCTTCCTCGTTGATCGCCATCGCCTCGCGAACGAGCGCCAATTCCTCCTCGCTCTTGCGGGCTCGAGCCAGGTCGAGCTCGTCGTCGAATGGAACGAGCTCTATGCCGGAGGCCTCGAGGGCGCGGTAGTCGCGCACGCACATCACGTAATTCAGCCCGTAGACGCCCACCCGCCGTGCGCCCTGCCCGCGCAGGCGATCGGCGATCGCCGCACCGGGCACGTCGGCGAAGATCTGTTCGTCGACGAAGCCGTCGGCGTGCTGGCCGACATAGCGGGCCTCAGTCGGGAACACACTGCAGCAGTCGCCCTCGAGTGGCACCACCACGTAGGCGTAGCGATGTACGAGCCGGAACCCGGACAGGTAGCGCACCGCCCCCTCGAAGCCTGTGTACTCGCTGCCGCACACGACGAGGGCGTCGATCCCGGCGGCGGTCATCGCCGCGCGTACCGCGCGATAGCGGCGCTCCACCTCCTGTCGGCTCGGCTGCTGGCTCACGGCGCTGGTGCGGCGTTCGGACCCGTCGCGCCGTAGGAGGCCTCCAAGCCCCGCACGAGGGCGACGATCGCGTCGTTGAGCGGTGTCGCCACCTCCCTTGACCGCCCGAGCTCGGCGATGCCACCGTTGAGGGAGCCGATCTCGGTACGCCGGCACGCCGCGACGTCCTGGGTCATGCTCGCTTTGTGGTCGTAGGCCACCTTGGCGGCGTGGTCGACGAGGGCCTCCGGATCTGAGTCGAGCTCGATGCCGAGCGCCTTTGCGACCGCCATCCCTTCGGCGATCAGCCCGCTCACCAGCGCCCTCAGATCGGGGCGCTCGCAGACGCGACCGTGGCTCAAGCCGGTGAGCGCTCCGACGGGGTTCGTGGCGGCGTTGAAGACAAGCTTGGTCCATTGTGCCGGGCGAGCGTCGGCAAGGGCGATCGTGCGCATGCCCGAGCGAGTGAGCAGCTCGGCGAGCTCGACGGCCGCCGCCATCGTCGAGGCGTCCTTGCGATAAGGCCCGAGCCAGGTGTCGCCGCCGGTGTCCATCTCGACCACGCCCGGCTCGACGAGGTGGCCGGCGGGGAAGGTGGTCCCGAGGATCACGCGCTCGACGTGCGAGGCGATGACTTCCTCGTTGCCGACGCCGTTTTGGACGCTGGCGACGTGACCTTCTCCGAAGCAGTGCGCCGCGGCGGCGATGGCCGCGTCGGTGGCGTAGCTCTTTGTCGCCACGATGCCGAACCGGCACGCCGGCAAGGTCGACGCATCGCTCGTCGCCGTCAGCTCTGCATGCAGCTGTTCCTCTCCGATCAGGTGTAGCCCGTTACGATTGATTGCCTCTACGTGCCGCTCATCGAGGTCGTAGGCGTGCACCTCGACCTCCTCGAGCTGGGCCAGGTGGGCCGCGAAGAGGCTCCCAACCGCCCCGCAGCCGACGATGCAGATCCGAGTCACGCTCATCGCCTCTGGCCTGCCTGCAGAGCCGCTGGCCCTGGCCATCATCGGAAGTCGTCCCGGAAGGTGCCGAGCCTGCGAGGACCCTCGG
>JBOGHY010000299.1:0-3899 GCA_050742375.1 Acidimicrobiales bacterium
GGTAACCGGGGTCGTCACGGCCGCCAACCTCTCGGTGGTGCCCGCCAGGCTGCTCGCCAACCGAACCGAACAGGCAAGCGCCGCGCTCCCATCGATGGAGGGACCGCCGGCACGCACTAGGTCGGGGAGATGACCGACGGCGTCGAGAACGAGCAGAGGCCGGCTCCGACCCCGGCCAGCCTCTCCTGGAACGTCGTCGCCACCGACACCGAGTCGACCGGCGCGTCGACAGCCACCGAGAGGCGCTCCGGCGCGACGAGCGAGATCCGAGCTTGTCGAGCATCGCCAGCTTGGCGTCGACCTCGTCGAGCTTGGAGGAGGTGGCCTCTTCTCCGGGGCGTAAGAGGTCGTCGTAGTCGATCGGGGCGCGGCGCAGGCCCTGCGACGAAGGCTCCCAGATGCGCCGGTGTCGGCCCGCAGGGCGCCAGTCGAGCAGCCAGTCCGGCTCTTGCCTCTTGCCCGAGATGAGGGCGATCACCTCCTCGTTCGACCCGGTGCGAGGTCGGCGACGTCGGTGGCAGAGCCGTAGCTCTGCCCGCGCCCGGCCAGCTCTGCCACCTCGTTGCGGGCACCGCCGGCCGGGCTGCTGACGGCCGGCTCAGCGCGCCTCTTCCGCCGGGCGCCCGATGCGCACCCGCCACACCTCGGGCCCCGCCTCCAGGACGTCCCAGCTGAAGCGCCCGGCGTGCTCTGCCTCGAACTGGTAGCGCAAGGGTTTCGGGTCGTGGTCGTTGACGAGCACGAATCCGGCGCCGGGGGCGAGGGCGCCGTAGGCGGCGAAGATCGACTCGTGGCGCTGTGCCGGCGCCGTGTGCCGCACGTCGAGGGTCGCGTCTCCCTCGGCTCCCCCGACGCCGATGCCGGAGCTGAGGGTCACCGGCTCGCCGCTCACCGAGCGGACCAGGCGGTGCAGCGCCGCGGTCACCTGCACGGCCAGGTCCGGCCTCGACATGCGCAGCACCGCCCACGCCTGGGCGACGAGCCGACACGCGCTGTCGCCCTGGCCCGCCTCCGTCAGCCCGTCGGCGGCGTGCAGGAGCAGCCTGAGCAACGCCAGCTCGACGTCGGGGCCCGCAGCGTCATCTTGGACAGATGAGCCATGCTTCGCGGCCTCGGTGAGGCGGTGCATCTGAACCAGCATCTGGCTCAGGTCGACCGACTCGTCGGCCTCTAGGGCCGGCAGCAGCAGCTCGTTCTCCTTGGCCACGTGGGTGGCGAACAGCAGTCCGATCTCCTCGGCTTTTGCGGCCGCAGCCGGGCCGTCCGGAGCGCTGGCCAGATCTTCCAGCCGCGACGCCAGGCGCCGGTGCTCGTCGGTCATCTCGGCCACGGTCGCCGCCAGCTCGGGGCGGGCTGCGGCCTCCCGGTACACGGTCAGCTCCTCGGCGAGGGCGTGGGGCAGCACCTCGTCGGCGACGTAGGCGAACAGCTCGGCTGTCGCCGGCTCGTGGGAGACCTGGCCCCCGACGGCTGACATCAGGGCGCCAACCCGCCTCGCCACCTCGTCGACGAGGACCCGGTGGTGGGCCAGCATCGCCTCGAAGGCTTCGCTCTCGGTGATCGTCATGGCCTTCGCTCCTCATTGACCCGTCTCAACAATAGATGAACCTGTGGGTCTTTTACTCTAGTTTAAACTAGACTTATCAGCCACAACCACGCGATCCCTTGCCGCAGGTGCTCTGGCGGCCAGTGGAGTGACGGGGGAGGTCGAGCGGGCCGAGATGGCCTGGTGACGGGAAGGAGCATGTTGGCGACTAGCACGCCGCTCGTGGCGATCGAGCTTCTCACCGCCTGTGTCTGGGTGGGCAGCCTCGTCTGTCTGGCGGTGGTGGCACGTGTCGCGCGTCGAGTCCTCGACAACCCTTCCCAGCTCGCCTTTTTCCGGGCCCTCGGCCGGCGCTACGGGATTCTCGGAACCCTCTCGCTGCTGGTAGCCGTCGGTGTGGGCCTCGCGCTGGCCTGGCCGCCGTCGGCCTGGTCGGGAGCGATCGAGGCTGCCGTCGCCCTCGCCGGCCTGCTCGTCCTCGCGACGGCCGCCGGCATGGCCCAGGCACGGGCAATGACACGACTGCGCCGCCGCGCCATTGCCGCTCCTGAAGACGGCGGCGCTGTCGTGGCGGTACGCCGGGGACGGTGGCTGGCGGGGGGCCTGCGCGGCCTCATGGCCGGCCTTACCCTGGCCATAGTCGTGTTGGCCGCCGTCGCCATCACTTCTTGACCGAACCCGAACCATGGGCAGTCACCGCCGGGCTTCGCACAGCTACAGGCTCGCACGCAGGGTAAGCACCCCGGGGAGCGCCGGTGCTCGACGTGGCGCCGGATCGGCCACGGACCCTGTTTTTTGGCGCCGCCACCATCACCGTGGCCGCCGGAGGCCTCCGTCGCGGATTTGCGGCCGAGCAGGCACCTTCGTGGACCGGCACCTACCCGGCGCTTCCCTGGGGCCTTTTCGGGCGCTTGCTCGGTACGGGTCAGTTCCTGGTGGTGCCCCCGTAGCCTCTCGGCCGCAGCAGATGGCCTGGCGGCTCACGAGCCTCAAGCTCACCAACGCGGGGATCCTCACGACCCCCTCGCGCATCCACCCCGGGACTCGGTGCCGGCGGCATCTTCTGGTATGTCCCTCGTGCTGTCTCGCCAGGGTCCCGAGGAGCACCTCGGCGGATCAGCTGTGGCGATCATCGCTTACCGGGCCGTGCTCGTGCTCCAAGGGCGAGCGTTCCGGCCGGCATCGCACTGGCGCGATGAGCCGAGTCAGGCCCGAGGTGGCTCTCCGCCCGGAGGCGACAACCCGCTCGGCAGGTCGCGAGGTCTCTCCGATCTCAGCCTGGGGCCCGGTCGAGGCGATAGCTGCCCACCGGCGATCGGAGCCCGACCGCAAAGCGGTTCCAGCCGTTGATGGCGACGACGGCCAGGGTGAGCGCCACGATCTCCTCGGGGCTGAACTCGGCCGCTAGCTGCGCGTAGACGTCATCGGGCGCCCCTGAGCTTGGCAGCAGCGTCAGGGCCTCGCACCACGCCAGTGCGGCGCGCTCACGCACCGAGTACACCGGTGCCTCCGCCCACGCCGCCACGAGGTGGAGCCGTTGGTCGGTCACGCCGATCGCGGCGGCGTCTTTGGTGTGCATGTCAAGGCAGTAACCGCAACCGTTGATCTGCGACGCGCGGATCTTCACCAGCTCGAGCAACTCCGCCTCGAGAGAGCTTGCATGCACCGCCTTTTCGAGCTCGCCCATGGCTTTGATCGCTTCGGGGTAGACGCTGCGGTAGTCGACTCGCATCTCCATGCCTCCTTCTCTTTGTCCTGGCACGGCCCGTGGCGAGCCGAGCCCCGTCTCTTCTGTTCTCACCTGCCCAACGCGCCCCCAGCCGGATACTTCGGGACGGGCGAACCCTGGGCGGCGATCACAGGCCCACAGGTAATACTTTAGGTGTACGACGGAGAAACACGCCTCCTTGGTTGTCGGGGACCACGGTGACGCACCGAGCCGGTAACCGTGCCCACGGAGCGGCGCGACAGACATTGCGCCCCCGCGACGTATTTCCGTCGAGTGCTAGAGGGACCTAAGGTGGCCACAAATTTCGGGCAGGGTTGTGCCCCCGCTGGCACACCTTGCGGGGAGGGTGATGGGACGGAGCTCGAAGCGCTCAGCAGGGGCGGGAAGCGGACTTCTTGCCGAAACGGGCTTGGTGCGCGCAGCCCGCTACATCCAGCCCGGGGAACAGTCCGTCGATGCCCGTGAGCTGCACCGCCGCGGGGGACGGCGGGCCGAGGAGTTCTACCGGGAGCGCTGGCGCCACGACAAGGTGGTCCGCTCCACCCACGGGGTGAACTGCACCGGGTCGTGCTCGTGGCAGGTCTACGTGAAGGACGGGATCATCACCTGGGAGACCCAGGCCGT
>JBOGHY010000300.1:0-3827 GCA_050742375.1 Acidimicrobiales bacterium
GAGACGTCGGTGGCTCCGTTCCAGCTCACATAGACAGACAGCCGTCCACCCGAGCGCCTGACGACGACCGCCGGAGGGGCCGCCGGACGGCCCGTCCAGGGTGACATGAAGGCTCGGTACGACTCGATGCCCCGGCCGCCGAGGCGCCCGTCCAGCACGACACGTCCGGTCGAGTCGTACTCGGTGAAGTACGCCGAGGTGCCCCAGCCGATGAAGACGTGACGGCCGGGGATCTCCTGCACGCTGCCGAGCGCGTCCGAGCGAACGGCGGGGGAGTGGCGGTACTGGCGGACCAGGGTGGCGGTCCGCCTGGCCTCGTCCAGCCGCAGGACGATTCCACGAGAAGGCGGCTTGTGCCAGGGTGCGCCCTCGTTGTCGAAGATTGTGTAGTTGCCGCCGCGCTGCGGGGTCACGTCGTGCTGGTAGGCGAAGGAGGCATCGCGGCCCATCTCGAAGGCGCTTCGCCGCCCACCAAGGCGCCAGATCACCTCACCCGTCCGGCGGTGGATCTTGTAGGCGGCCCAGGTGTTTCGACCCGAGACGACGAAGTGGCCGTCGTCGGGATCCACTGCGACCGAGTTGATGTGGAAGTAGTCCCACGGCGGACCCTTGGGCGGAGGAGGTGGCAGCGCGTAGGACTCCCCGAAGGCGACGTGGTGATCGCTGCGCCACGAGAAGACAAGCTTGCCCGTGGCGAGCTCGACCTCCTGGATCACTCCGTAGAGGTAGGTGCCGCTCTTCGATCCGCCGAGACCCGACAGATCTGCCTCTGCGGTCCCATAGGCGGTGAGCACGGCGGTCCCGCGCTCGGTGAGGAAGAAATCGTGGAGGTCGCCTGAAAGACCGTCGGCGGCGTGCACCGTGGCGACGGTGGCGTAGTTCGAGTCGGCGACGACGTAGTGCCCCCGGCCATGACTGTCGACGACCTCGCCTTCGAACCAGCACAGCACCGGCTTGCCCCTGTAGGTCTGGGCCCGCAGGTTGAAGGCGCGACGGGCGGCGCCGCCATGGTCAGAGACCGGGAGGAACCAGACGAGCTCGCCCGTGCTCGTGAAGATGATCGGGCCCTGCTGGCCGCTCCCGCCGTGGCAGTCGGTCAGCACGAGCCCGGGGGCGAGCGGGCGGCGGTGGACATCGATGGCGATCGGGGGGGGGCGCAGATCGGGACGGGAGGCGAACGGCGGGCCACTCGAGGCGGCGAGCTCGACAGCGCCCCGATCGATCGAGGTAAGCGCGACGGCAGGGCGCCCGGCTCCAACCGGGGCGTCCTTGGCCGTGCGAAGTGCTCCGGGTTCGTCTCCGGCCGAGCCGGCGAGCGCCGCCGCCGCCAGTAGCCCGGCGCCGGCGCCGAGGCCCTTGACGATCTGGCGGCGGCTTACCGACGCGCCGCCGGTCATGCCAGGCGGGTCGTCTCGGAGTGGCCGAGCTCTTCGGGGTTGTCGGACATAGAGCGACCGCACCTCCTGTGGGGAAAGAAGGCAACGCCATGGAGCCATCACATAGTAACCACGGCCCCGGCGAGAACGCAGATGAGCCGGGAGACGATGATGGCGATACGCCGGAGCTAAGGGGCTGGTCTTTTGGGGGTGGTCGTCAGGGGCTCGGACGCGGGCGAACGTCGTCCTCGACGAGGTCGCTCCGGCCGAGCTCTCGCCCGCGGGCGTCGAGAGCGATGGCCTCGAAGCTGCGGGAGCCGTGGCGCGAAAAGCCGATCTCGGTCTCGAAACCCGCCTTCGGCACGGTCGCCACGACGTCGAGCCTTGCCGCATACGGCCCGGCGAGCACGCGCCACGAGGCCACCTCGGTGGCACCGTTCCAGCTCGCCCAGGCGGAGAAGTCACCCCCGGAGCCTCTCCGGCGCACGACGAAGGCGAGCTCGCTTCGCGGTGGGCGGCCGACCCAGTCGAAGATGAAGCTGCGGTAGCTCGACACCCCGTCGGGCAGGCGCCCGTCGAGGACCAAGGGCGCCTCGTTCCCCTCCCCTCCGGCTCCAAAGGCGCTGAAGAAGGGGAGGAAGCCCCAGCCGACGAAGGCAGCTCCGCCGGCCAGGAGCTGGCAGTTGCCCTGGCTCGGGACGTCGAGCTCGTGGTCGGTGTGCAGGTACCGTCGGATGAGGCTCGCCTCTCCAGCCACCTGGTCGAGCTTCAGCACCTTGCCCGATGCCACCTGCTCGGGGCAGGGCTGGCTGGCATCGTCGAAGATGCTCACCCCCGAGCCGTCAGGAAGGGCCCGGGCGTCGTGCTGGAAGCAGAAGCCGGCACCCGGACCGAGGACGAAGTCGCTCCTTTTGCCGCCGAGGCGCCAGAGGACCCGTCCGGTCAGCCGGTCCACGAGGTAGACGGCAGAGGTGTTGCGGGACGAGACGAGGAGGTTGCGCTCCGGTCCGGGCCACAGGTCGATCGAGTTGATGTGGAAGTAGTCGCCATAGGGAGTGAAGTACGAAAGCTCAGGGCGCACTGCGGGGTAGCACGGCCAGTCGAAGACGAGCTCGTTCGTCGCCACGTCCACCTCCTGGGCGTGACCGATCACGAGCGGCAGGCCGCGACGGCTGAGGCCGCCATCTTCGTAGGCGGTGTGCAGCGCCGTGCCTTCGGCAGTGAGGAGGAACTCGTGCAGGTCGCACGGCGGGCCCGTCGGGCCGACCGTGGCGATGGTGCTGTAGCTGTCGTCGGCGAGAAAGTAACGCCCCCCGGTCGCATGCCCTCCCCGCACCGTGCCGGCGAACCACGTGAGCGTCGGGCGCTCCTTGTAGGTCTGCACCCGGAAGTTGAACGGGATGGTGTCGAGAGAGGAAAGTGGCCTGAACCACACGAGCTCGCCCGATGTGTCGATGATCATGAGGCCCTGGCGGGCTCCGTCCGGCAATCCGCCCAGGTGGACGCGGTGCGAGCCCGGGTTGGCCGCCGCCGGTGGCTTCGGGGCGCAGAATATGTGGCCCCGCCCGCCCGCGAAGCTGAAAGCCGAGCTCACCCGCACGGCCACAGCTGGCGGTCTCAGGTCTGGCCTCGTCACGAAGTCGAGGTGCCCCGACGGGGCTCTCGGCTCGACTCTGACACTACGAGGGCGGCGCTCCTGCAGGCCGGCCGCCAATGCCGGTTCCGAGAGGGCAGCCCCACCAAGGCCGAGTGCAGCTACGGCGGCGCCCGTGCCGACAGCGCCCGCGAGCACCTCCCGTCGTGACATGCGAGCTGTGGCGCCCGTCGAATGTTCCGGCCTTCGCATCTGTCGCCCCGCTCCATTCGCGCCGTCGCCGCCGAGGCCATTATCGCCGAGACCGGGCCGCGGCCGGTCGCGGGCCAGTGGCACTTGCACGGGCAGGCACCGGAGGAGGAGACGGGCCGGTGCGTCGACAGACGCCGGAGCGGTGGGGGATCCCAGCCGTGGGCTCGTCGATGATCACACCACCGATTGCCACCGGTGGCCGCTCCTCTGTGCCAAAGCGGGCATCACCAAGCGGCTCACCCGCGCCCCACGCCGAAGAGACGACCTCCCGTCAGATCCCTCGAAGCTTGAGGGCTGCGCGTACTTGGATAGATGGCATGTGGAGGGGCTGGCTCGCGAGCGCCTCGGCGCCAACAGGGCGTGCCTGTCGGTCGCCAGGAAACTGGCGCGGCGCGTCCATCACATACTGAACGGCCTGGGCGACGACGCCTGGGCGGACGTGGCGAAGCTCATCAGGCCAGGTACACGAATCGCCCGCCGATTCATTGATGTCCTGCGGCCAGCTCCCAAACCCCGCTGCCGCCAGCACGAGCTGGACGGCCCGCTTAGAACGAGCGGCCGCAGACTTTCACACGGGGACACCCCAATCTCCATCATGTCGCCGG
>JBOGHY010000301.1:0-17802 GCA_050742375.1 Acidimicrobiales bacterium
CTTCTTCGTGAGCGGTGCGGGCATCTTCTATCTGCACCTCGAAGGGCGCGTGATGGCGGTGCTCTGCACGGCCGGGGATCTCCTGAGCGTCCCGAAGGGGACCAGGCACTGGTTCGACATGGGGACCCACCCGAGCTTCGTCGCCATCCGCTTCTTCCACACCGACGACGGCTGGGTTGGCAACTTCACCGGCAGCGAGATCGCCGGGCGGTTCCCCGACTTCGACGCGCTGGCCGGCCGGCTCCTGACCTCCTAGGACCAGTCCGCCGCGACTTCGCCGGATTGCGGGCAGGCACGAGGCCGATCGAACCAGCCGGGCCTCGCTCCAGGCGAGGCCGCGGACTCCCCGGGCCGAAAAGGCTCCTCTACTTTCGAGCAGCGAGGCCATGATCCCCCGTGTTACATTTCCGCGTCTGCCAGCCACCGAGGTGAACCCCAAGAGGCGGGCTCGCTTGGTGGAGAGTGGTTTTCGAAGGCTAAGTGCAGGGACAGGAGGAGACATGCCAGACGCCATCGACCGTCGCTCGTTCCTCGGCCGGGGAGTGCGCACCCTTGCCGGAGTCGCCGCAGTGGGCGCGGCGCCCGGGCTGCTTGCAGGGTGGGAAGCCTCGGCGAACGCCAGCCCGACGCGGCGTGCCGCCCTTGCGAGGACGCCGCATCTGGGCTCGCTGTCGGTCGTCGGGCCGTGGGTGCCCGACGTCGAGACGTGCGGGGAGTACCTGGCACTGGAGCGCGGCTACTGGACCGAGCAGGGCTTCAGCTCGGTGACCATCATCCCGGCGGGACCCGATGCACCACCTCAGGAGACGACGGTCGAGACCGGCAAGGCCTTCTACGGCATCTCCTCCCTCGACGCCACGTCGGCCGCCATCGAGAAGGGCTTCAAGCTCGTCGTGCTTGGAGCCCAGTACCAGAAGAGCCCCTTCTGCATGATGTCGCCCGCCCACCACCCCATCAGGACCCCGAGGGAGATGATCGGCAAGAAGATCGGCGTCGGCTCGGACAACGACGCCCTCTGGTACGAGTTCCTCAAGGTCAACCACATCTCCAAGTCCCAACTCACGACGGTGCCCGTGGGCTTCGATCCGACCCCGCTCACACAGGGCACGGTGGACGGGTGGCTCGCCTTCATCACCAACGAGCCCATCGAGCTCGCCCTCAAGGGTTTCAAGACCTACACCTTCCTCTTCGCCAACTTCGGGCTGCCCGAGATCGGCAACATCTACATCACGAAGAAGTCCTCGGTCGCCCACTCGCGCACCAAGGTGAAGGCCGCCTTGATCGGAGAGATCCTCGGGTGGAAGGCGGCGCTCACCGATCCTGCGGCCGCCGCCCACCTCGCCGTGAAGAAGGGCCAGGGCCTCGGCTACAAGGCCGAGCTGCTGCAGGCCTATGCCCAGAACAAGCTGATCGCCGCCGACGACGCCCTTAAGGGTGGGCTCTTCTGGGCGTCCGCGAAGACCCGGGCGGCCAGCCTGCGCACCGTCGCCCTCGGCGGCACTCACGTGAAGGAGTCCGAAGTCTTCGACATGAGCATCCTCGAGGAGATCTACAAGGAGCACCCGAGCCTGAAGCGCGTGCCGAAGCCGGTAACGCGCTGAGCCGCCCCGACGGCCGGGCTCCTGCGCCGCAGGCCGAGGATCTCCGCGAGCTCCTCGGCCTGAAGCCGCTCGACGTCGAGGGGGGCTCGTTCAAGCAGACCTACCGCTCGAGCCTCGAGTGCTCGCCCGGGCGGGCGATGGCCACTGCCATATATGTCCTGTTCAGCGAAGAAGAGCCGGTCTCGCGCATGCACCGCCTCGACGCCGACGAGATGTGGCACTTCTACCTGGGCGACCCGATGGAGCTGCACCTGTTCGAGGGCGGCTCGCACGACGAGGTCGTGCTCGGTCCGGACCCGTTCGCCGGCCAGCGCCTCCAGATGCTCGTACCTGCGGGCACCTGGATGGGCGCTCGGCTGGCGCCGGCCGGCAGGTGGGCGCTGCTCGGATGCACGATGTCTCCCGGTTTCTCGAGCTCGTGCTACGAGCAGGGCGACCGCCAGGAGCTGTCTGCCGGGTACCCAGAACTGGCTGACCTGATCGCCTCGCTCACCGGTCCCCGGCGCCAGGACTCGGCGCCGCCCGAGGCCTGAGGCCCGGTCTCTGAGCCCTCGGCAGCTGTAGCTGAGCGAGACCAACCGAGAGCAGGGTGACCCCTCGAGGCCTTCCGGCCGACTCGGGCGCAAAGCGACGGGGCGAATAGTGTTCGTGCATGGAGACGACCCGTAGGTTCTCCCGCAGCCCGAGGCGGGAGCGACCGATCGGCCGGGACGGCGTCGCAACCACTGACGCCCCGATGCCACCGGACGCCGGGCCTGACCACGCAGGAGACGGGATCCGCATCGAGGGCCTCTCCAAGGTCTTCCGCCTCGGGCGGCACAGCGTCACCGCCCTGCAGGGAGTTGACCTGCGCGTGCCCGTCGGCGGCTTCGTGTCGCTGCTCGGCCCCTCCGGCTGCGGCAAGTCGACGATCCTGCGGATCCTGGCGGATCTGGAAGAGCCGACGACCGGGAGAGCATTCGTTCACGGCGAGCCACCCTCGGCCGCCCGGGCGGCGCACCACATAGGGATCGCCTTCCAGGACCCTGCCCTTCTGCCGTGGCGCTCGGTGGAGGCCAACATCCGCCTTCCCCTCGAGATAAGCGGCATCTCGCTGCCGGGCTCGGCCATAACCGACCTGGTGGAGCTCGTCGGCCTGCAGGGCTTCGAGAAGGCGAGACCGGCGCAGCTGTCCGGTGGCATGCGCCAACGGGTCGCCATTGCCCGGGCGCTCGTGACCGAGCCCCGCATCCTTCTTCTCGACGAGCCCTTCGGCGCTCTCGACGAGATGACCCGCCAGCGCCTCAACATCGAGCTGCTGCGGATCTGGTCCGAGCGGGTCACCACGACCCTTCTCGTCACCCACTCCATCAGCGAGGCGGTCTTCCTGGCCGACATCGTCGCCGTGATGAGCCTGCGGCCGGGCAGGATCGTCTCGCTCGTGGAGATCGACCTTCCTCGGCCCCGCCACCCCGAGATGATCCGCACCCAGCGGTTCCACGAGCTGGAGGACAGGCTCTCGGACCTGCTCTTCTCCGAGGGCGGTATCGCCCCGAGCGGAGACGACCTGTGAGCCTGTCCACCCGCGCTGCGTCGGACCTGGTGCGGCCCGGCGAGGAGGCAGCGCCTTCGCTTCGGCGAGGGCGGCGTCGGCGCCGAGGCCTTCCCTCATGGCTCGGAGGGATCATCGGCACGGCGCTCATCGTGGCGGTGTGGGAGGTGCTGGCCGTCACCGTCTTCCATCGCGTGGGCTCTGGGGTACCCACGCCAAGCTCGGTCGTCACCCAGCTCTGGTCCGACCTCGGCGCCGGGCTGTACGGAGCCAACTTCGCACAGACCATGAAGGAGGCCGCCACCGGCTTCGTCGTCGGCAACATCGTGGCGATCGTCCTCGGCGTGATCTTCGTGCAGGTGCCGATCGCCGAGAAGGCCCTCTTGAACATCGCCGTCGCCAGCTACTGCCTGCCGATCATCGCCATAGGCCCGATCCTCACCTTCGTGCTTCACGGCGATGCCCCTCAGGCAAGCCTCGCCGGCCTGCTCGTGTTCTTCCCTTCCCTCGTCGGGGTGGTGGTCGGGCTCCGCTCGGCCGATCGCACCGCCTTGGACGTGGTGAGGGCCTACGGGGGCGGTCCGTGGCGACAGCTCGTGAAGGTCAAGCTGAGAGCTGCTCTGCCGAGCACCTTCGCCGCCCTGCAGATCGCCGCGCCGTCGGCCATCCTCGGTGCCATCATCGGTGAGTACCTGGGGGGTCAGGGGACCGGCCTCGGCATCATGCTCATCGACGCCGAGCAGGCCCTCGACATCTCCCGTACCTGGGGGATAGCCCTCGTGTGCACCGTCGTGGCCGGCATCCTCTACGGTCTCATAGGGCTCATCGGTCGCCTGGCCGCCCCGTGGGCGCCGCGGAAGCGGATCACGCGATGAGCGCCCTTCGGACGACCGGCCCGAAGGCGCTTGCCGACCGGGAGGCTGCGACCGGCACGACCTCCGGCTCTCGCCTCAACTCCGCCCTGGCAAAGCGGCTTTTGAGGAGTCTCGGCTCGCTCCTGATCTCGGTGGTGGTGGTGCTCGTCCTGTGGGAGGGCTTCATCCTCCTGTACCACATCCAGCCGATCCTGGCGAAGAACCCGCTCGACGTATGGCGCTACCTGTTCTCTCAGCGCGCCAACCCCACGAGCGGCCTGCGAAGCGCCGCGGGCAACAGGGCCGTCCTGTTTAGCAACCTTGAGGTGACCTTGAGAGACGCCGGCCTTGGATACCTCGCAGGCATAGTGCTGGCGATGGGCGTGGCGTGCCTCTTCGTCCTCCAGCGTTCCCTGGAGCAGACCTTCATGCCCATCTCCATCGTGCTCAGATCGATGCCCCTCGTGGCGATGGCCCCCCTCATCACCCTCATCTTCGGGCGCGGGCTGGTGGCGGTGACGGTGGTGGGAGGGGTGGTCTGCTTCTTCCCGGCTCTCATCAACATCATGTATGGCCTGCAGGCGACGCCGCAGTCCATGCTCGACGTCATGTCCGTCTACGGGGCCTCCAAGCTCACCGCTTTGAGAAAGGTGCTCGTTCCCTCGGCACTGCCCTCGATCTTCGCCTCGCTGCGGATAAACGTCCCGGCTTCGGTGATCGGCGCCCTGCTGGCCGAGTGGCTCGTCACGGGACAGGGATCCGGCCAGGAGATGCTGACCGTCGAGAACACCTTCGACTACGGAGAGCTATGGTCGGCGGTCGTGCTCGTCACCCTCGTGTCGATCGTCGCCTACTCGATCATGAGCGCCGTCGAAGGTGGCGTCCTCTCCCGCTACGCCCCGGACTCGGCACGGGCCAGGCGATGACCTCGGGTCGCGATCTCCTCGCCCTTCCGAAGGCCCATCTCCACCTCCACCTCGAGGGAGGCATGCGCAAGAGCACGCTCGTGGAGCGGGCCGCCCACTACGGCATCGCCCTGCCAGCCGTCTCGAGCTACCGCAGCTTCTCGGAATTCTCGAAGCTCTACGAGGCCGCCTGCGCCGTCCTGCGCACCCATGACGACCTGCGTCGCTTGGTCCGCGAGGCGGTCGAGGACGCAGCCGCGTCGGGAGCGATCTGGCTCGAGATGGGCGTGCGACCGACCCTGCACCTCGACAGGTTCGCCGGCGAGGAGGAGGTCATCGAAACCTTCCTCGACGAGGCGAGGATCGCCGGCAAGGAGCTCGGGGTCGGCGTAGGGCTGTTGATGACCATCGACCGGACGCAGCCTCTGTCTGTCGCCGTGCGCGAAGCCGAGCTGGCAGCCTCCTACGCCGGCGCCGGCGTCGTCTCGGTCGGTCTCGCCAACGACGAGGTGGGCCACCCACCGGAAGCCTTCGCCCGACCCTTCCAGCTGGCCCGGGACGCCGGGCTGCTCTCCTGCCCCCACGCAGGGGAGCTCGAAGGGCCTGCGAGCGTCCGCGGCGCCCTCGATGCCCTCGGGGCGCACCGGATCCAGCACGGGATCCGCGCCACCGAGGACCCGGCGCTTATGGAGAGACTCGCCCGAGAGGGCGTCTGCCTGGATGTCTGCCCGACGTCGAATGTCTGTCTCGGGGTCGTGGCCTCCCTCGAGACCCACCCCCTCCCCGATCTGCTCGGGGCGGGTATCGCCTGCAGCCTCAACGGCGATGATCCCCTCTTTTTCGGAGCCGAGCTCCTCGACGAGTACCGGATCGCACGGGAACGTCTCGGGCTGAGCGACGAGCAGCTGGCGGCGATCGCCAGAGCCTCGGTCGAGTCGAGCGGAGCGCCGGAGGAGCTGAAGACCTCCGCCTGTGCCCGGATCGACCAATGGCTCTCTGTGGCACCCGCCGCCTGACACCTCGGCGACCTCGGCGGTAGCCGCCGCCTGACACCTCGGCGGTAGCCGCCGCCTGAGACCTCGGCGGTAGCCGCCGCCTGACACCTCGGCGGTAGCCGCCGCCTGAGACCTCGGCGGTAGCCGCCGCCTGACACCTCGGCGACCTCGGCGGTAGCCGCCGCCTGACACCTCGGCGACCTCGGCGGTAGCGGCCGCCTGAGACCTCGGCGGCCTCGGCGGTAGCGGCCGCCTGAGACCTCGGCGGTAGCCGCCGCCCTCGCTCAGAGCGCCGCCGTGTCTGCCTTGGGCCATGTCGCCACGAGCGCGGTGTCGTAAGCGATGGGACCTGTGGCCGAGGCTCCGCCCGGAACGCCGAGCCCGCTCTCGACGAAAAAGCGGCCGTTGTCCGCTACGTATGCCGAGAGCTCCGCCGGCACCAGGTCAGCCCTCCAGATGGCCTCGACAGGACAGACGGACTCGCACGCCCCGCACTCGATGCACTCCTCAGGATGGACGTAGTACATGCGGGCACCCTCGTAGATGCAGTCGACCGGGCACGCCTGCACACAGCTGCCGTCCTTGCAGTCGATGCAGCTCGAGGTGATGACGAAGACGGACACGGCTTCAGCGGCCTTGCCACCTCGGCGGGCGCTTCTCGCGAAAGGCGCGCACTCCCTCCGCGGCGTCCTCGGACTCGATGGCGGCGACCATGGCGGCGCTCCGGTGGGCAAGGGCGTCGCCGGCCGAGAGGTGGGCGGTCTCGGCCACCATCTGTTTCACCGCCCGCAGGGCGAGCGGCGCGCTGGCCCGGAGCCTCTCCACCCAGGTCTCCACCACCTCGTCCAGCCGAGCGCGCCCGGCGACCTCGTTTAGGAGACCGAAGGAGAGCGCCTCTGCGGCGGAGATGGTCCTACCCGTGAGAAGCAGATCCATCGCCTGCTTGTATGCAGTCCGTCGAGGGAGCTGGACGATGCCCCCGGCGAGCGCCAGCCTGCCGACGCGCGGCTCGGTGAGGCCGAAGACGGCCTCGTCACAGGCCACGGCCAGGTCGCAGCCGAGGACCATCTCGAAGCCGCCGCCGAGCGCCAGGCCGTTCACGCGGGCGAGCACCGGGACTGTCAGGCGAGATGGCGCGGCGATGCCGCCCATCCCACCGGGGTCGAGGTGGGCCCAGTAGTCGAGCCCTCTCCGGCCGGCAGCCTTCATGTCGGCCCCGGCGCAGAATGCCCGCTCGCCGGATCCGGTCAGCACCACGACGAAGACCGACCGGTCGGCCTCTGCCTCGGCCAGGGCGGCGACGAGCTCTTCTTCGCTCGGCTCGTCGAGAGCGTTCAGCACCTCTGGGCGGTCGATCGTGAGACGGGCGACTCCTTCGCGCTTGTCGAAGGCGATCATCCGAGCGCCCCGGCGTGTCGCAACTCTGCGATCGCCTCCGGCCCGAGGCCGATCTCGTCGAGGACCTCGTCGGTCTGCTCGCCGAGATGGGGCGGCCCCCGCCGCAATGCAGCCGGCGTCGTGCCCAGGTGCATCGGGCTCCCGATCACCTGCAGGCTGCCGGCCCGCCAGATCATCTCGTTGTGCTGGGTCTGGGGATCGGCGAGCGCCTCGGTCAGGTCCTGCACCGGGGCGCAGAGGAAGTCGGCGGCCTCGAGCAGCTCGAGCCAGTGGCTGCGTGCCTCGGTCCTCATGACCTCCTGGAGCAGCTGGCGAAGCTCGCCGGTGTGGGCCTTCATCGCCTCGCGGCTGGAAAAGCGGGGATCGTCAGAGAGGTCGTCGATCCGAAGTGCCCGGCACAGGTCGCCGAGCGGGTCGGGGCGGAAGGCGCCGACGACGACAAGGGGCAGGTCGGCCGTCTCGAAGACGGCGGTGAGGGGCATGGCGCCCCAGTTGAGCTCCTCGTCGCGCATGAGGCGAGCAGCCGCCTCCTGTGTCTGCATCGCCAGCATGGCGTCGTGCAAGCAGACCTCGACCCGCTGGCCGAGCCCGCTGCGTGACCGGGCGAGCAGGGCGAGCAGGATCGCCTGGGCGAGGTGGACGGCGGCGGTGTAGTCGGCGAGCGCCGTCGGGTAGACCGAGAGGGGCTGGCCCGCCTCGCTGCGCCGGGCCATGACGCCCGAGAGCGCCTGGGCGAGGACGTCCTGTCCCCCCTTGTGGGCCCTCGGCCCACTCGAGCCGAAACCCGAGCCGCTGGCATAGATCAGCCCGGGGTTGAGGCGCGAGACGGAGTCGTAACCGAGTCCCATACGCTCCATCACGCCGGGTCGGAAATTCTCGACGAGCACGTCGGCCCAACAGGCGAGACGCAACACCACCTTCCTCGCCCTCTCGTGGCGCAGGTCGAGCGTGATGCTCCGCTTGTTGCGATTGAGGGAGCAGAAGACCGGGTTGTCGAGATCCTCTGGGTCGTCCACCGACCAACGCGAGAGGTCGCCGCCGGGGCGCTCCACCTTCACCACCTCGGCGCCGAAGTCCCCCAGCATCTGGGTGGCGGCAGGGCCGAGCATCACCTGGGTGAAGTCGAGCACCTTGATGCCCTCGAGGGGGCCAACGGCGGTGGGCGTCTTTTCGGCGGCCACCTCGTCGAAAGAGCCTCCGGCGTCGAGCGGGGCCGTCACCTGAGCACCTCGGTCTCCGAGGAGGTGGTCTCCTGGCGCCGGGCGACTGCCTCCGCGGTCTCATCGAGCCCCGGTCGAGGGTCTCCCGAGTCGGGGGGCTCCTCCCGGGTGGCGTTGGCAGAGGGCACGTCGCCCGGGTCGTGACCGACCGAACGAAGGCGCCGTTGGAGCTCGGCGACGTCGATCCGCAGAAGGGGGGTCGAGGTCTCGACGGACAGAGCGGCCGCAACCCCGGCCGCCTCCCCCATCGACATGCACGGTGGGATCTCCCGGGACTGCCTCTGCGCCTCTGGCTCGGCGGAGTAGTGCCGTCCGGCGACCAGCAGCCCGTCCACCGCCCTTGGGACGAGAGCCCGGTAGGGGGTGTAGTAGTTCCGGCCCCGGGCCACGCTGTCGGGAAAGTGCCGGCGACAGGTGATGTCCGAGGCCGTGACGACGTACTCGCCGACGGCGAGGCGGGTCTGGCGCACCCCGAGCTGGGAGGCGACGTCCACCACGAAAGCCCCTTCGAACCCCGGCAAGTTGGCGCGGGCGAATTCGACCAGGGCGTAGACACGCTCCCGCCCGGCCATCTCGGCGGCGGTCTGGGACTCCGGGTCGACGCCGTCATAGCCGGTGAGGTGAGGGCAGTTGCACCACACGATGCCGGGCAGCGGTGTGCGCAGCCACCAGTTCTCCCAGGCACCCCCGAGGATGAGCTTGGCCCGCCTGTTCAAGAGCGCCGCCTCCCTCGGGCTCTCTTCGGCGTGGCGCTCGGACTCCTCCACGTCGACCCCGCCGAGACGGAACACCGTCGTGACGAGGTAGCGGTCGTGGACGAAAGGGGCGCCGGCGGTCACCACGATGTCGGCGTCCCCGGAGGCGTCCACTACGACCCGGCCGCGGACCTCCTGCAGCCCCTTCTTGGTCAGGACCCGAACACCTCTGATGGTTGCCCCATCCATCACCGCCTCCGCCGCCCAGCTGTGGAGGCGCAGCTTGACGCCCGCTTCTGCAACGAGCTCGAGCGAGACCCTCTTCCAGCCGTCGGGATCGAAGGCAACCGAGTAGCAGATCGGCTTCGGGCTGCCCTTGAAGTGGAAGTCTGAGGCTCCCCAGCGGGACCAGCGCCTGATCGAGGCCGGGTCGTCTCCCCATGCCTCCGGCGGCGGGTAGACGGCGAGGCCGAGTCGCTCGAGGCGCCCTATGAACTCGGCGCAGATTCCCTTCACGGTGATCTCGGCGCCGTTGACCATGTCGTCGAGGACGAGCACCATGCCGCCCGAGGCCATTCCCCCGAGACAGCCGTAGCGTTCCACGAGGGTCACGCTGGCGCCCTGGCGGGCTGCCGCCACGGCCGCCGCCACGCCGGCCGACCCGCCTCCGACCACCACGACGTCGCTCTCGGCGACGACCGGTGCGCTCCGCTCTCTCCCTGCGTCAGTCATGGCTTCACCCGCTCCGTCCCGGGAGGATGAGATGCCCGGCGTCGACGGGCAGGCAGACACCTGTGATCTCGCCGGCATCCTCCGAGGCGAGCCAGACGACCGTCCTGCTCACTGCCGCCGGCGCCAAGAGGCCCTTTCCCGAGAGAGCCGACCAGTTCTTGCCACTCGTGCGGCGGTCGTCGGGCGTGCCCCCGGGCCTGCCGGCGATCATGTCGTACATACCCTGCCAGTCGGTCATCGGGGTGTCTACCGCCCCAGGCATCACGGCATTGCACCGTATGCCGTAGGGGCCGAGCTCCAAGGCGACACTTCGCATGAGGCCGACAACCCCGTGCTTGGCTGCCACATAGTGCCCGAAGCCGACTCCGGCCTCGGCGCCGTTCACCGACGACGTGAGGACGATCGAGCCCCCGCGCCGCTCCATCATCGAAGGGGCCACGGCCTTGACGCTGCGCCAGACGCCGGTGAGGTTCACGTCCATCATGTCCGCCCATGCAGTCTCGGTGATCTCCCACACCGGAGCGAGGCCGAAGATCCCAGCGTTCGCCACCAGGACGTCGATTGGCCCGAGCTCGTCGGAGGCTTGCTTCACCGCCTCTTCGAGCTCCGTCTGCGAGCGTACGTCGCAGGCACGCGCCAGGACGCGAGCTCCGGCTTTGGCAACGCCTTCGGCCGTCTCCTCGAGCTCTGCCGGAGTGGCCATCTCGTAGGGGACCGAGGAGATTTGGCCGCAGATGTCGAGGGCGACAATGTCGGCGCCCTCGGCGGCGAAGGCGAGAGCGTGCGCCCGGCCCTGGCCCCGGGCGGCGCCGGTGATGAGGACCACCTTTCCTTGAAAGCGCTTCACACCGCCTCCGACGACCTGATCGGACCTCTACGACTCCGGCCACCCGCTATGGCTGCTCGACACCCATAGCTCTTTACCTCTTGCCACGAGCCCGAAGCGGCCGACTCCATCATGGCGTCCATGGCAAGGGCCACGACGACGCCGTCCTCGAAGCTCGCGACGCTCGAGAGCGCCTCACCTCCGAGGTAGACGGCGCCTATGGCGCTCTCGATCGACCTGCTCGGGGTGGGAGGACCGTAGGTCGCGGAGCCCTCGAGCTTGTGGCTGAGAGTCATCTGGTTGGGAGTGGCCGACCTCCACACGGCCGTCCGGGCCGTCCCGTCGAGGCGGAGCTCGATCTCGTCGAAGCAGTCGTGGGCGAGCTCGGTGCAGTAGACGTGGCCGACGACGCCGCCGCCGAGGCGTAGCTGGGCCGAGAAGAGGTCCTCGCTCTCGGGCGTGAAGCGACCCTTTTTCGAGCCCGTGTCGAAGGACCGCTCGCCCATGTTGGCGACGAGGCAGTGGACAGCCTCGAGCGGCCGGTCGAGCACGAAGCCCACCAGATCGAGAAGGTGAGATCCGATCTCGGTGACCACCCGGCTCGGCCCCACCTGGCCAGGGTCGAAGCGCCAGTCGAGGCTCGAGGGCTCGGCATTCCATCGCTGCCTGTACGAGCCGAAGACGGCCACGGGGCGCCCGACGGAGCCGTCGAGGACTGCCCTTCGCAGGAGCTGCACCCCGCCGTCGAGGCGCCGGTTGAACAGCACATGGCCGGTGCCGGGGCGACCGGCGACCGCCTCGGCCATGCGCAGCGCCTGGTCGGCGGTCGGCGCCAGAGGCTTCTCGCAGAGGATCGAAAGTCCCCGCTCGGCGGCCGCCACAGCTGCCTCCTCGTGCTGTACGGGCGGAGAGCAGACGTGCACGTGGGTGCCGCCGAAGTCCCCGATCGCCGAGAGCAGATCGCCTGCGACCTCGCAACCGAAACGCCGGGCCGCTGACGCTGCATGCTCGGGGGTCGGGCTGTAGAGCGCCACCGGGCGGATCCCGAGCGATGCCAGGGCGGCCGCGTGGCGGGAGGCGATCTCCCCCGAGCCGACGATCACCGGTCGGGCGGCGTCGGCTGCGACCGGGGGCTCGAAGGCCGCCGGCATGGTGGCGGGCAGCTCAGATCACCCTTTCGTTGCCACCGTCGACCGGCAGCTGTGCTCCGGTCACCTTGGCGAAGGCCGGCCCGCACAGAGCGAGCACCACCGCGGCGACGTCGCCGCTGGCGATGCTCTCGCCGAGCAGGTTCCGCCGCTTGTACGCCTCGACGCTCATCTCGTAGCTGGAAGCCCTCTCGGCGAGGAGCTCAGCGGTCCAAAGGCCGGTGTCGAAGACGCCGTCGGGATGCACGATGTTGACCCGGATGCCGTCGGCGGCCCATTCGAGGGCAGCCACACGGGCCAGTTGGTTCACGGCGGCCTTCGAGGCCGAGTAGGCGCCGGCTCCGCGCCCGGGGGCCCAGACGTTCTTCGAGCCGACGACCACGACGCGTCCGCCCTTCGGCGAGAGCCTGAGGAGCTGGTGCGCAGCCTTGAGGACAGACAACGTGCCCCAGGCGTTCACGCCGGTGGTCTTCTCCCAGCCGGCCCTCGAGATCTCGGTGATCGGCTCGACGGCGCCGAAAATCCCCGCCGCCGTCACGAGAAGGTCGAGACCGCCGAAGGACGCCACGGCTTGGTCGAGCGCCCGCTCGACCACCTCCGGATCGCAGACGTCCCCGGTGACCGACACGAAGCCCGGGTCGGCGGCGCAGAGCTCGCTCACCGGCGCCAGATCGACGCCGACGACGGCCGCTCCCTGCGCCAGCAGCGCTCCGGCCACAGCCAGGCCTATGCCCGAGGCGGCTCCGGTGACGAGAGCGACCTCTCCGGCATGGGCCTTCGGCCGTCCCTCGAGGGCGAGCTTTGCCTGCTCGAGCTCCCAGTACTCCATGTCGAAGCAGTCCTCGGGGCTGACAGGCTCGTACCCGCCGAGGTCTTCTGCGTCCTCTATCACCGCCGCCGTGTGGAGGTAGATGTCGCCGGCCACTGCGAGCTCCCGGACGCTCGGGCCGGCAGCCCAGACGCCGAGGCAGGGATCGACGACGATGCGCGGAGCAGGGTCGAGCATCACGAGCGACTCGGCGTGGCGGGAGGACTCCGTCTCGAACATCCGGCGGTAGTCACCGGCGTAGCCGGCGACATCGAGCCCGACGAGAGGCGCCCGCTTCGTCCGCAGCACGTGGTCCGGTGTGATGGGTCCACGCCGGGCGGCGTCCTGAAGACCGGCCTCACCCGCCAGGCGAAGCGTCGCCGGGCTGGAGCAGCTGCCCACGAGCAAGGGGCGGCCGGCAGCTGCCGACAGGTCTGCGCGGAGCTGGGCCAGCCGGCCGCGGTCGACCCTCGGGGGCGGGCCCGGGTCGCTTCGGTGGCGCCTTCGTGAGGCGACGTAGCTCTCGGCGGCTCCGACCAGCTCGATCATCGACTTGTAGGCCGAGCGGGTGTCGTCGGCGAAGGTGAAGATGCCGTGCTTGACGAGCACGATGCCGACGGTGTCGTGCTCGAGCTCGGCGGCGATGAGCTCGGCGCAGGCCCGGGCGAGCGGGAACCCGGGCATGACGTAGGGAAGAACGAGAACCAGCGGACCGAAGACCTGGCGGGCGAGTTCCTCACCGTCTCTCGTGTCGGTGAGGGCGAGGACGGCATCGGCATGGCTGTGCTGGACGGCGGTGCGGGGGATGACGGCGTGGAGGATCGCCTCGACCGAGGGTGCCGGAGCAGTGGCGCTCAGCCTCATGCACATGAGGGCGTTCATCATCTCGGTATCGGTCAGCCGGTCGAGGCCGCAGAGCCCGGCGACCCTGCAAAGGTCGAGGGGGGCGAAGCCTTCCTCGGTGATCGAGGCCATGTCGTAGCCCGAGCCCTTCACCCACAAGATGTCCATGGGGTCGCCGAGCAGGCCGACGCCGGGAACCTTTACCGAGGTGTTCCCGCCTCCGTGGAGGACGAGGAGCGGCTCGGCACCGAGCAGCCTCGATCCGTACACACAGGCCCGCAGCTCCGCCCCCGGGCCCGTCCCGGAGGCAGCTCGGGCGGCGTGATCGTCCCAGCTGTCGAGCAACGACCGGCCTCAGGCCTGCGACCTGCCGCCGCGGATGACCCTCTCGTCGGTCACCACTGCGGTCACGAGCTCGGTCGGGGTCACGTCGAAGGCGGGGTTGAGCCCTGTCGTGGTCGCAGGAGCCGTCCGTGTTCCCCCTATCGAGGTCACCTCGGTGCCGTCACGCTGCTCCACTGGTATCGCCGCCCCGTCGGGCGTAGCGGAGTCGATGGTCGACTCCGGCGCAGCCACGATGAACGGGACGCCGGCGTGCGCCGCAGCCAGGGCGATGCCGAGCGTCCCGATCTTGTTGGCCACGTCGCCGTTGGCGGCGATGCGGTCCGCCCCGACGATCGCCACGTCGACCATGTGGGAGGAGAGGACGAAAGCCGCCGCCGAGTCGACGATCACCTCGTGGTCGACTCCCATCTGGGAGAGCTCGAAGGCGGTGAGGCGGGCGCCCTGGAGCAAGGGTCTCGTCTCTGTGGCGATGACCTTGTGAAGCCGGCCCTCCGCCTGCAGCTGGCGCAGGACCCCGAGGGCAGTGCCCCACTCGACGCAGGCAAGCGCCCCGGTGTTGCAGTGAGTGAGCGCCGAGACGTGCTCGAGACCGAGCTCGGAGAGGAGGCGAGCGCCGCGCTCTGCGATGCGACGGTTGGCGACGGCGTCCTCCTCGAGGATCTTGAGCGCCTCGGCGAGGACGGCGCCTGGTCCCTCCTTCAGGGCGCCGAGAGCCCGGTCGACCCCCCAGGCGAGGTTGACCGCCGTGGGCCTCGCCCGGCGAATACGCTCGGCGGCCTCCTCCACCTGCGCGTGGACGTCCGCCTCGCCACCTTCGGCGGTCGCTGCGGCGAGAGCCACCCCGAGTGCCCCGGCGGCTCCGAGAGCGGGGGCGCCGCGCACGGCCAGGCGGGAGATGGCCTCGACCAGGTCGCCCGTCGTCTCGATCCGCAGGACACGAAGGTCCGCCGGCAGGGCCGTCTGGTCGACGATGGCGATCGCCCCGTCCACCCAGTCGATGGTGCGGGGCAGCTCCCCCTTCGTATCTGTCATGCCGCCGCCATGGAGACCGCCGTGTCGAGCAGGCGCAGGAGCCGTTGTGCCGCGGTCGAGGTCTCGGAGAGCACCTCTTCCACCGAGACGGTGTTGCCGACCACGCCCGGGGCGAAATTCGAGACCACGGCCACAGTGCAGATCTCCATGTCGAGCTCGCGGGCGAGGGCAACCTCGGGGTAGCCGGTCATCCCGACGACGTCGCCGCCGAGGATACGTGCCATGCGCGCCTCGGCGGCGGTCTCGAAGCGCGGTCCCTCGAGACAGGCGTAGGTCCCGGTCGGAGCGAGGGCGAGCTTCTCGCGCTCTCCGGCGGCCAGGAGCAGCTCACGCAGGGCGCTGCTGTAGGGATAGGTCATGTCCGTGTGGCGCACCTCGTCCGCGCCGTCGAAGAACGTGTCGGCCCGCCGACCCTTGGTGAGGTCGAGGAACTGGTCGACGAGCAGGAGACCGCCCGGGACCAGGTCCTCTCGCAGGCTCCCGACCACGCAGACCGTGATCAGGCGTGTCACTCCGAGGTGGTGAAGGGCCCACAAGTTCGCCCGGTAGTTGATCCTCGAGGGCGCCACGCTGTGGGATGCCCCGTGGCGGGGCACGAAGCCGGAGCGATGTCCGTGCCAGGATCCGAGGGTGACCTCGACGGGCCCGTAGGGCGTCTCGACGCGCTCCAGGCTCGACCCGGAGATGGTCGGGAGCTCGTAGAACCCGGTGCCTGTTATGAACCCCATCATCGTCGGCACCCGATCCGGCGTTGCGCCGCAGGTCACGGAAGCTGCCGCTCGCCTAGAGACCGAGCGAGTGGATGGTCTCGAGGGCGGCAGCGATGCTGTGGCGCCAGCCCGCCGCGAGGGCCTCGTTCTCCTCGCCGTAACGGATCTCCCCTGTGACGAGGTTTCCCGAGACCGAGCAGACCATGGCGGCCCGCAGGCCCCTTCGGCGGGCCACGACGAAGAGCGCCGCGCTCTCCATCTCGACGCTCGTGAGTCCGAGCGAGGAGAGCTTCTCGATCCACTGCGGCGTCTCGGCGTAGTAGGCGTCGTCGGTTGCATTGATCCCCGAGTGCACGGCGAAGCCGTGGCGCGAGGCGAGCGTCTCGGCAGCGCTCTTGAGGGCGATGGTCAGCTCCAGGTCGGGAACGGCGGGGTAGCCCGGCGGGACGTAGGCGGCCGAGGTGCCGTCGTTTCTGAGAGAGCCCTCGCTCACGACTAGGTCGCCGAGGGCCATGCCGGGTTGCAGCGCCCCAGTGCTGCCTACACGGATGAAGATCCTGGCACCAGCCCGGGCTAGCTCCTCCACTCCGATTGCCGTCGAGGGGCAACCCATGCCGGTCGAGCAGCCCGAGACGAGCCTGCCCCGGTAGTGGCCGTTCACGATCCTGTACTCGCGGTTGTGAGCGACCTCGACAGGATCCTCCAGCTGGTCGGCGATCAGCTTGACTCGGAACGGATCGCCGGGCATGAGCACGACGTCGCTTATCTGCCCGGCCCGCACGCCGACATGGTGCTGAATGCCGCCGAGCCCGGCGGTCGTCTTGTCGACCGGCGCCGGGGCGCGCCCGGTCGACGTCAACCGGCTCGCCCCTCGAGCCGGCCCGCGGCGCTCTGATCGCGCAGTCCCTGGTCGGTCGCTCCGTTCAACAGGCTGCCGAGGCTACCCGAGGGGCGCCGGACGGGCGCTCGCCCCCCTCCGATGCGTTCGATGGCGCTCCGGCACGCAGCCGACCTGCTCGCGCGGCTGCCCTAATTCGCGAGATCGCTCAGCCGACGTGCGGAAAGGGAGGTAGATCAGTCGGGGAGGCGGGATTTGAACCCGCGGCCTCCTGCTCCCAAAGCAGGCGCGCTGCCAAGCTGCGCTACTCCCCGGGCGGGCGGGGCGCTTGCCCCCGACTTCGAGCCGGACCTGTATGCATCGTAGATGCGAGCGGCGTGCCGCGGCCGCCGGTCTTCCGGCTCGCCCCCGTTCGGTGGCGATGAACATGGCGCTCAGCTCGTCGAGCACGCAGTGGTACGGAAAGCTGGCGTAGCGAGGGTCGAGTGGCTGGAAGCGGTCCACGAGGCGGAGCTTGTGGCGCACGGTCAACCGGTGTTGGGCAGGGTTCGTCGGGTCGAAGTACATCTCGGCCCGCTGAGGTCGACCGTGAGCACACGGTGTCGATGGAGCGTGGCCAGGATCTGACGGTCCGTTCGGTCGGCCTGTGCGCCACCGCCATCTAGCAGTCATGCGCCCCAAGAAGTCGGGGTCCGCGACCGGCTGGGTTGTGGTAGCCGCACGCTGGCCGTACGGTCGCCTGCGGCTGGTCCTTACAGGACTGGCGACCCCTGCCGGCAGGGGCGCTGGCGACCGCGCCGGCGACCCCACGGATCCGTCTCACTTGGCGTAGCCCTCACGGCGGACCTTGGCGTGACAGGCGGGGAGACGGATCGCCGGTCCCTCCATCACCGGATCACAGTTCGCATTCTGGGAGGCCGGGGGCCCCGAGATGATCACCCGGTGATGAGCACAACGACGAAGGCGGCATAGGCGAGGACGATAAAGGCTCCGCCTACCCGACGCAGGCCGCGCCCCATGTAGAGGAGTAGGAGAGATCCGAGAGTGAGGCCCAGGTACCAGCCAGCGCTCACAGCGGTGAAGCGCGAGAGCCCCCCGAGGCCGAGGATGGCGCCGGGCACGAGCAGGCCGAGCAGGACGTTCAGGTTGTTGCTGTTCATCGCCTCGCTCATTACGGCTGCCCCCCGGTTCCTAGAGGCGAGGTAGACGGCCGACACGGCGTTCGGCAGGCTGGTGAGCGCCGCCAGCAACACACCCCCGGTCACGATGCCAGGCAGCGCGAGGCGGCGGCCGAGCCAGAGCGCCGAGGTCTCCATGACGA
>JBOGHY010000302.1:0-8280 GCA_050742375.1 Acidimicrobiales bacterium
ACGATGCCGGGGTGCTCAGCGCAAGCCAGCCCCTCCCGAACGAAGCGCTCGATGAGCTCGGTCACGGTGGTTCGCTCGCGAGCGGCGGCCGCGGCCAGGTGTTGCCGGAGGTCGTCCTCCAGCCGGAGGCTCGTTGTCGATCGAGTCATCATGACCTCCTTCGCAATGCGATGCAGTACAGCGTACTACGAGGCTCGGACGTCCCAACCGAGAACGGGGCAACAACCCGAAGACGGGGCAACAAGTAGAGCGGGCATGAGCGGAGCACCATTGACAGCGCGATCACCTAGCAGTACCATGCCACCGTGATTAGAACGGCGTTCGAATTAGGTCGGTGCCGGTCTCGCATAGGTTCAGCGCCGCAGGCGCGCCGGCCGATGGCGCGCCGGCCGATGGCGCGCCGGCCGCTGGCGTGCCGGCCGATGACGTGCTAACCGCTGGCGTGCTAACCGCGGGCGCTGGCGTCGGACCGTGTACCTGACGCCCACAGAGGAGGACCGCCTCCTCGTCTTCACGACGGCGGAGCTAGCCCGCCGCTCACGCGCCGATGGCAACAAGCTCAACGCGCCAGAGGCCACGGCTCTCATCTGTGACGAGATGCACCGGGCGGCCCGCAACGGCGCCTCGCGGGAGGAAGTCCTCGCGGCGGGCAGGGCGGCGGCGGCGACAGACGACCTCATCGAGGGAGTCGCCGAGCTGGTCGACGAGGTGCGCCTGGAGGTTCTCATGGAGGACGGCAGCCGCCTTGTCGTGCTCCGCAATCCGTGGGGGCCGAGATGAGCGGCGCCGGCTCCCTTGTCCCAGGCGAGGTTCGCAGCCCTCAGCGAGAGGTGGCACTGAGCAGCGGTCGCCTGCGCCGGACGATCGTGGTGACTAGCCGCTCACAACGGCCCGTGAGGGTGTCTTCGCACTACCCGTTCTGGCAGGCGAACCGGCGGCTCGACTTCGACAGGGAGGCCGCCAAGGGCTTCCGTCTCGACCTGCCGGCGGGCGCCTTTGCTCGCTTCGAGCCCGGAGAGACACGCGAGGTCGACCTCGTGGCTTCGCTCGTCGAAGCGCGAGCCGCACCGTGAACGACCCTCGGAGGAGCCAAGCCGGTCGCCAGCCGCGACCGGGTCTCGGGATGTCCCAGGGCGACTACGCAAGCCGGTTCGGTCCGACGACCGGCGACCGGGTCCGCCTCGGGGACACCGACTTGTGGCTCCGGGTGGAGGACGACCACGTCGGCTACGGCGACGAGCCGGTGTGGGGCTACGGAAAGACGATCCGCTCGCGCATGACCCAGTCCGACCGCCCGGTCAAGGACAGCGAGCTCGACGTTCTCATCGCCGGGGCGCTCGTGATCGACCCGGTGCTCGGCGTCGTGAAGACGAACATCGGCATCGCGGGCGGGCGCATCGTGGGCATCGGGCGGGCGGGCAACCCGGACATCACTGACGGGGTCGACCTCACGATCGGGCCGAACACGCTGCCGATCATGGCCTACGACCTGATCGCGACGGCGGGGGCCATCGACTCGCACGTCCACCTCATAACGCCGCGGCTCCTTCCCGTCGCCCTGTCGGCGGGGGTGACGACCTTGATCACAGCCGGGTTCGAAGAACCTCCGGCCGCCATGCTGGCGACCCTCAGAGCCTTCGAGCATGTGGCGTTGAACCTCGGCCTGCAGGCAAGCGCCCGCACTGCCACCGCCGGGCCCATCGAGGAGGTGATCGAGGCAGGCGCCGCCGGGCTCAAGATCCACGAGGACTGGGGGGCCTATCCCGAGATCATCGACGCCGTCCTCGGCCTCGCCGAGCGCTACGACGTCGCTGTGGCAATGCACACCGACGGCCTCAACGAATCGGGCGAGCTCGAGGACACCCTGAGCGCCATAGACGGGCGGACCGTGCACGCCTACCACGTCGAAGGATCCGGTGGCGGGCACGTGCCGGACGTGCTCGCACTCGTGCGCGAGGCCAACATCATCTGTTCCTCGACGACGCCGACGATCCCCTACGGCACCGGGACGGCCGCAGAGCACCCAGACATGATCCTCCTCGTGCACGGCGGCTCGGCCGCCGACCCAGAGGACCTGGCGCTGGCGCGAGAGCGCGTGCATCCCGCCACCATGGCCGCAGAGGGCCCCCTTCACGATCTCGGGGCCATCAGCATCGTCAACAGCGATTCCCAGGGCATGGGCCGCATCGGCGAGACGGTGCGCAGGACCTGGCAGCTGGCCGACGCCATGAAGGCCTGGCGTGGCGAGGACGCCGGGCAGGGCTGGCCGCCCGCCCCGGCCGCCGGGCGGCTCACACCTCGTCCGGCGGAGTCCCTTCTGGACGACGGGCTCGTGCCAGACGACAACGAGCGGGTCCTGTCGTACCTCGCCAAGTACACCTGCGAGCCGGCGGTCACCCACGGGATCTTCGGGCATGTCGGCACGCTTGCGCCCGGGCGCCTCGCAGACGTGGTCTTGTGGCGCCCGGGGTTCTTCGGGGTCCGTCCCGAGCTGGTCCTTAAAGCCGGCCATTTCGCCTGGGGCCCCAACGGGGAGGGCAACGCCACCGTCGAAGGCGCCGAACCGCGCCGGTACTCGCCCCACTTTGGTGCTCTTGGCCTCTCGCCGGCCGACCTCTGTGTCACCTTCGTGTCCGCCGCCGCCATGGACGGGAAGGTTCGGGCGCGGATCGGCACCCGCCGCAAGGTGGTCGCCGTCTCGAAGACCCGCGGCCTGAAGCGGCACGACCTCGTCGCAAATACCGCCGTTGCCTCGATCGAGATCGACCCCGCGGACGGCACCGTCACCCTCTCGGGGAGGGTCCTTAGGGCCGAGCCCGTTCGCAGCGTGCCCCTCTCGCGCCGCTACCTGCTCTCATGACCGGGCCTGTGCAGCCACACTCCCCCGCGCCCGAGGCGCGCCCAGTCGGCAACCGGGAACACGGCTTCGTCGCCCCCGCCGGCCCCCTCCAAGGCAGGGCGAACCGCACGCCGCCGCCGCTCTCGGTCGTGAACGGGAGGGTCTTCACGGCCGACCCCCGGCGTCCCTTCGCCGAGGCTGTGGGAATGAGAGATGGGTTGATCGCGGCCGTGGGCTCGAGCTCCGAGGTCCTCTCGGCTCTCCCCGACGCCGAAGTGATCGACGCCGGCGGCAGGAGTGTGCTGCCGGGGCTGATTGACGCCCACAACCACTTCCTCGCCACGGGAGAGTCCCTCGGCACCCTCGACGTGCGCTTCCCGGGGGTGGCCTCCCTCGGCGAGCTGCTGGCCACCCTTGAGGAAGCAGCGAAAGCCGCTCCGGTGGGGGCTTACGTCCACGCCCACGGATACGACGACGCCAAGTACGAGCGCGCCCCCACCCGCGCCGACCTCGACCGGGCGGCACCGTCGAACCCGCTCCTCGTCGGGCACGTCTCGGGGCACTACGTCGCCGCCAACAGCCTCGCCATGGCGTCCATGGGTGTGGCCGATGAGACGCCCGATCCCCCGGGCGGCGAGCTCGTGCGTGACGGCTCGGGCCGACCCACCGGAGTCTTCCGGGACGCCGCCATGGAGCTCGTCCAACCGACGGCGGTGGACGTCGGCCACCACGGACCGAACTTCCACCTGAAGGTCCCGATCGACCGGCTCGTGACCGCAGTCGAGAGGGCCGGCCGGGCCTTTGTCGCCGCCGGGCTCACGACGGTCTGCGACGCCCAGGTAACGAGCCGGGAGCTCGCCGCCTACGAGCAGGCCCGGGCCGAGGGGCGCCTCGCCCTACGGACCGTCTGCATGCCGCTCTCGAGCCAGCTCGAGACGTACGAGTCAGTCGGGATCTCCGGGCCTCTCGGCGACGAGTGGCTGTCGATCGGCGCCATGAAGTTCTACTGCGACGGCAGCCTGATCGGCGGCACGGCCGCCTTCACGACTCCCTACGGCGAGAACGGCGAGCTGGCCGGCTATCTGTTCTGGGAGCCCGAGCAGTTCGAGGAGGCGATCGAAAGGGCGCATCGCTCCGGTTGGCAGATCGGCGTCCATGCCCAAGGAGACAGGGCGATCGAGGTCGTCCTTCGAGCCTTCGAGCGCGCCCAGCAGACGCGCCGCGTCGATGACCCTCGTTTCCGAATCGAGCACGCCGGCTTTCCCACTCCGCCACAGCTCCGGCGCATGGCGGCGCTCGGGGTCATCGCCGTGTGCCAACCGAGCTACCTCAAAGACAGCGGCGACGACTTCCTTGTGCGCCTGGGGAAGCGGGCGCAGCGGCTGCAGCCGCTTCGCGAGGCGCTGCGGTCGGGCGTCAAGGTGGTGCTGAGCAGCGACTCTGACGTTGCCTCCTACCGGCCCCTCGAGACGATGGCGGCGGCGGTCTGTCGGCAGACGCTCTCCGGCCGCCCGATCGGCACCGACCAGGCGCTCACGATCGCCGAGGCCATCACAGCCCACACCATCTCGGCCGCCTGGGCCCTTCGCGCCGAGGACCGCCTCGGCTCCATCGAGACCGGCAAGCTCGCCGACGTCGTCGTCGTCGGCGGCGACCTGTTCTCCGCGGCGCCGACCGAGATCGCCGGGCTGCCCATCGATCTGACCGTCATAGGAGGCTGCCTTGCTCACCGCCAATGAGACCGACAGGCGCCCTACCGCCCCGCAGACCTCGGCTGCGGGCGTGCGAGCCCGCCGCGAGAACCGCTCCCGGCGCCGCGCCCTAGTCCTCGAGGCCGCTTTGGGGGTGATTGCAGAGAAGGGTCTCGACGACACGAGGATGGTCGACATCGGCGATGCCGCCGGCATGAGCGCCGGGCATGTCATGTACTACTTCCCGACCAAGGCCGAGCTCTTGATGCAGGCGCTCGGATCGAGCGAGGACCGCTTCCTGGCGGCGGCCGAGCAGGTCGCCCGGGGGGGTGGCTCGGCAGCCGAGCGCCTGCTCGGGCTCGTCGAGATCTCGGTCCCGGCGGCGCCCCGCGAGCCGGCGTGGATCCTCTGGTTCGAGACCTGGGCACGCGCCCCCCACGACCCGGCGGTCGCACGGTTCCAGCAGGCGATCGAAGAGCGCTGGGTCGCCCTCCTTGCCGGGCTCATCCGCGAGGGACAACGAGGCGGCGAGTTCCGCCCGGTCGATGCCGACGGCTTCGCCCGGACCCTGTCGGCGCTCGTCGACGGGCTGTCGATCCGCCTGATCGGCGGGGCCGAGATGCTGAGCCGGGAGGAGCTGATGGAGACCTGCCGCTCTTACCTGAGAGACGCCCTCCTCGAAGGCGCGGCGCACCGCGCGAGGACTCCTTGAACCCGGCAGGGAGCACCCCCCGCGCCGATGGCTTCTCGATGCCGCCGGAGTGGTTCCCCCACGAGTGTTGCTTCATGGCCTGGCCGACGCGCAGGAGCCTCTGGGGCGACCTCTTCGAGCAGGCCAGGTCCGACTACGCCGCGACGGCGCGCACGATCGCCGCCTTCGAGAGGGTGGTGATGATATGCGCCCCGGGCCGGGCGCCCGAGGTCCGCAGCTCGTGCGGCGGCGAGGTCGAGGTCGTCGAGATCGCCATCGACGACTCGTGGACACGCGACAGCGGCCCCATCTTCGTGACAAACGAGCGGGGCGAGATCGCCGTCGTCGACTTCGCCTTCAACGGCTGGGGCGGCAAGTACGTCCCCTACGACAACGACGCCGCCCTGGCGGCGGCCCTTGCCGACATCCTCGGGGCCAGATGCTACAAAGCCCCGATCGTCCTCGAGGGAGGGGCGTTCTTCGTGGACGGGGAGGGCACGCTGCTCACGACGGAGGGCCCGCTGCTGCACCCCGAGCGCAATCCGGGGCGCTCCAAGAAGGATCTCGAAGGCGTCCTCTTCGACTACCTAGGCGTCGACAAGGTCATCTGGCTCACCGCCGCGCCAGACCGCGACACCGACGGGCACGTTGACGGTATCGCCCAGTACGTGCGCCCGGGATGCATCGCCATGCTCGTGCCGGGCGAGGCCCGTTGCGCCAACTTCGCCTTCGCCCGCGAGAACCTCGACCGCCTCGCCGGCGAGACGGACGCACGGGGACGGCACATAGCGGTGCTCCCTTTCTCCGTCGCCGGCTCGGGGACGGCGGGAGCGCAGCGGGTGGAGGTCGGCTACCTCAACTGCTATCTCGCCAACGGAGCGGTCGTCTTCCCCCTCACGGGGGATGCCTCCGACGAGGCGGCAAGGGAGCGCTTCGGCGAGATATTCCCCGATCGAGAGATCGTCGGCGTGCCCGGGGCCACCCTCTCCTACGGCGGCGGCGGGCCGCACTGCATCACCCAGCAGATGCCGGAAGGGGAGGTGGCGACGCGGTGACAGAGACGAGCCCCGATCGCCAGCAGGAGAGTGACCGCCCGCGATGCTCGCGCCGCGCCGCGCTCAGGCTCGTCGTCCGCCCCGGCCCGGCTCGCGCCGGAGGCGGAGGGAGCATCCACTGCGCCACCCAAGAGCAGCCTGTCCGCCGTTTCACAGTAGGAGGATGAAGAATGCCAAGCGTCCGATCCGCCGGCCGGAGGCGTCGCCGCCTCGCCTGTGTCGTCCCGGTGGCCAGCGCCCTTGCGCTAGTGCTCGGCGCCTGCGGCAATAACGCGGCATCGACGTCACACCACAAGATCCTCAAGGGGGGCACCGCCTCGTACTCCCTCGGCGTGGGCAGCCTCTTCAACTGGATGCTGCCCCTTGCGAACGAGACCGGATACCAGGTCTGGGACGCCGCCATCGAGGACGAAATGTGGCGACCGCTCTACTTCGCCGGCGACGGCGCCAAGCCGGTGATCGACTACGCCTACAGCGCCGCCTACCGCCCGGTGTGGTCCGAAGGTGACAGGACTGTCACCATCCGCCTGAAGCCGATGCACTGGTCGGACGGAAAGCCCGTGACGACGAGGGACGTGCGCTTTTTCTTCGACCTCTACGACGCCGACAAGACGAGCATCGCCGACTACATCCCGGGCGACCTGCCCGACAACGTCGCCAGCGTTGACTACCCGAGCAAGAGCACCTTCGTCATGCACCTGAAGGGGCCGTTCAGCCAGCAGTGGTACGACGACAACGAACTGACGAAGATCGTCCCGATACCTCAGCACGTCTGGGACCGCGAGAGCCCGGGAGGACCGGTCGGGAACTACGACCTCACCCACGACGGGGCCGTGAAGGTCTTCGACTTCCTGACCGCCCAGTCGAAGCAGCTCTCCACCTACGCCACGAACCCGCTCTGGAAGGTGGTGGACGGGCCGTGGGTGATCGACACCTACGACCCGACCACGGCAGAGACCAAGCTCAGCGTCAACAAGAGCTACCCGGGTCCCGACAAGCCCCGTCTCGACCACGTGGTCATCGAGACCTTCACGAGCGACACCGCCGAGGTGGACGCCCTCAGGTCGGGCCAGATCGACTACGGCTGGCTTCCCTACAGCGACTACGCGCTCACGTCGTACTTCGCCAGTCACGGCTTCACTGTCGCGCCGTGGCCGGCCGAGTTCGTCCAGTGGGCCGAGCTCGGCTACACGAGCAAGACCTACGGGCCGCTCGTGAGACAGCTCTACATCCGCCAGGCTCTCCAGCACCTCGTGGACGAGCCTTTGTACCTGAAGACGACGCTGCACGGCGACGGGCAGCTCACCTACGGACCGGTCCCCAACCTTCCGGGATCGCCCTATGTGAGCCCGCAGGAGCGAAAGGACCCCTACCCGTACTCGATCCCGGACGCCAAGTCCCTTCTCACCTCGCACGGCTGGCAGCCCGGACCGGGAAAGGTCATGGTCTGCGAGCGCCCGGGCACGGCTGCCGACGAGTGCGGTGCCGGCATCAAAAAAGGCCGCCCGCTCGACATCCTGCTCATGTACATGACGGGCTCGCCAACGCTCCAGGCCCAGGTTGGGGCGCTGCAGACGGCTGCGGCATCGGCCGGCATCACCCTCAGCCTCGATCCCCAGAGCCAGACGACGATGTTCTCCATCGCCGGCACCTGCCCCCCGGGGCCCTGCAACTGGGGACTCGCCTGGTACTCGTACTACCTCTGGCCCTTCGGCGGCGGGCAGGTCTACCCGACCGGTGCCCAGATGTTCGGCAAGGGCAACTACTGGGGGGGCGGCTACTACTCGCCGGAGGCGCAGCACCTCATCGAGCTGAGCCACACCCACACCGGCATCGAGTACCTGTACGACTACGAGAACTACATCTCCCGCCAGGTGGCCGCCCTGTGGCTCCCGACCTGGGACAACTCGATATCGGTCGTCTCCGACCACCTCGGCGGCTGGCAGCCCCAGCAGGTCTTCGCCGACCCGCTTCCCCAGAGGTGGTACCTGACGCGCTGAGGCC
>JBOGHY010000303.1:0-10795 GCA_050742375.1 Acidimicrobiales bacterium
CGGCCGAGCGGTCGGGCGAGCCGGCCGTCGTGGCGGCCTGCCTCGGGAGCCGCTCGGGGGCGCTGTTCCACCTGGGCCGCCGCCAGGAGTCCGTCGTGCTGGCGCGGGTGGTGGCGAAGCTCGCAGAGGAGCTCGGGGACCTCGTCGAGCTGTCCGTTGCCTTGCTCTCTCTGAGCGTCTACCTGCTCGGCGACGATCCCGTCGGCTCGGCTTCCATCGCCCTGCGGGCGGCCGAGGTGGCCCGCAGGGTGGGGCGTCGCGACACCGAGGTGATGAACCTTTTCAACGCCGCCGAGACCTCGGTCTATCTCGGCCGATGGGACGAGGCGCGAACAGCGATCGTCGAGCTCGAAGAAAGGGTCCAGACCGACGAGGACCGGATGTGGCTCGACACGATCGCCGGCCTCCTCTCGGCACTCACCGGCGAGGGCGACCGGGGCCAGGAGATGATGACCCGTTACGCCGGCGAGGCAGAGAGGACCGAGTTCTTATCTCAACGGACCACCTTCCACACCGCCTGTGCCATGGTGCGACTGTCGAGAGGCGATCTCGCCAGTGCGCTGACAGACGCCCTCAAGTCCGTGGAGCTCGATCCGAACGGCATCAATGCGCCCCTTGCGCTAGCGGTCTGCGCCCGGGCTCAGCTCTGGCAGGGCGACGTCGAGGGGGTGACCGCCTGCCTCGAGAAGATGGCACACACGCGGGGGCGCTGGACGGCCGCGCTGCGCCTTACCCTCGACGCAGGCCTGACGGCACTTGGGGGCGACAGGGATGCCTCGATCGAGAAGTACCGGGGCGCCTCCGAGGCGTGGTCGGCCCTCGGGTGCAGCCTCGACCAGGCGCTCTGCGAGCTCGACGCGGTCGTCCTGCTCGGCCCCGAGCTCGCCGGCACCCCCGTGGTCGAGTCGGCCCGGGGGCGCCTTGCCGCCCTCGGTGCGGTGCCTTTTCTCGAAGCGCTGGAACAGGCCGTCGCCGATCGGGGCCCCGCAGGCTGATCGGGCGGGCGGCCTCGGGGCTGATCCCCCGGTCGGCCTAAGGTGCGCCGGCCGGCGCTCAGGCCCGGCGGTGTGCGGCCACCGGCCGAGGTGCTACTATGTAGCACTGTGGAGCGGATCGGGGTAAGGGAACTTCGCCAGCACGCCAGCCGCTACCTGGCCCGGGTGGCCGGGGGAGAGAGCATCGAGGTGACGGACCGGGGGCGGCCCGTCGCCTGGCTCGTCCCGACGGGCACCGATCGCTGGGACGACCTCTTGGCCTCTGGTCGCGTGCTGGCACGGGCACAGGAAGGGGACGTGACCGACGAGCCGCCCGAGGACTACGGGGTGGACGTGTCGGGGCGGCTCGCGGCAATGCGCGCCGCCGAGCGTTGATCCTCTACCTCGACTCCTCCGCCCTCGTGAAGCTGGTCCAGGTCGAGCCGGAGAGCACTGGCCTGCGCAGGTACTTGCGCGGTAGTCGCGGGGACAGATTGGTGACCTCGACCCTCGCCAGGGTCGAGGTCGTCCGCTCTGTCCTGCCCGGTGGACCGGCCGCCGTGGCCAAGGCACGCCGGCAGCTCGCCCGACTCGACCAGGTCGCCCTCGGGGAGGAACTGCTCGATCGTGCCGCCACGCTCGTGCCGGATGAACGGTTGCGCAGCCTGGACGCCATCCACCTCGCCGCCGCGCTTCTCGCCGGTGCCGACCTCCGGGCGATCGTGACCTATGACCACCGTATGGCCGAGGCAGCCTCTGGGCTCCTGATTGCGGTGGAGTCCCCCGCGTAGCCGCCACTGCCACCCGGCCTGCCCCCGTTCTGGTCGCCGCCGAGCGGCCACCGCGCGCTGATCGGGCGGTCGTCGCAAGTCCTGCCAGCCGGTGCGTGGGCACGGTGGGGATCGGGGGCCTCGTACTCCAGACTTGATCGCGACCCACGCTCTCGGCACCGCCGGCCACTTCGCCGACCGCATCGTCGTCATGTACCTCGGAGCGTCGCCGAGGAAGGTCCTGCAAAGGACGTGCGGCGCCGACCTCGGCACCCCTACACGAAGGCGCTCCCGCCGCCGCCCGGACGCTCAGAGCCCGGCGGCCTCCCGGTCGGCGAGCAGGGCCATGGCGGCGTTCCGGCCGTTGAGGCCGATGACGCTCCCGCCCGGATGGGTGGCGGCGCCGCAGAGGTAGAGGTGGGGCACCTCGGTACGGGGGGTGAGCCGCTTCGTCCACATCTGCGAGGGCAGCACCGAGCCCTGGAAGATGTGCCCGCCCGTCAGCCCGTTGCGTGCCTCGATGTCGGGCGGGCCGAGAACCTCGTAGGCCTCGATCGAGCGTTCGAAGCCGGGGGCGAAGCGCTCCACGAGCTCGATGAACTGCCGCGCGACCCCTTCCCGGCCGGCCTCCCAGCCGCCCTCAAGGTCATAGGGGGCGTACTGGCCGAAGATGCTCATGAGATGGCGGCCCTCGGGCGCCACCGAGGGGTCGTGGCCAGTCTGGAAGTAGACCTCGCCGAGGCTGAGGGTCGCCCTGCCCGCCTTGGCCTCCTCGAAGGCGGCCTGCGAGGCGTCGATGCCGCCGGTGAGGTCGACCGTCCCGCGCGCCATGAAGCTCTCGCCCGGCGCGGCGCTGAACGAGGGAAGCGAGGCGAGGGCGGCGTTGAACTTGACGGTGGGGCTTCGCACGTCCCAGTCCGTGAAGCGCCGGCGCAGTCCCGCCGGGACCTCGTCGGCCGGGAGCAAAGAGAGGAGCACCTTCGGGTCGGCGTTGCAGACCACCTCGGCAGCCTCGATCAAGGTGCCGTCCTCGAGACGGACACCCCGCCCGGGGAGAACCTCGCCGACGGGCACGCCGGCGGCGAGCACGGCTCCGGCAGCGCGGGCCGCCTCGGCGATGGCGAAGCTGACCATCCCCATGCCGCCGCGCACGTAGCCCCAGATCGCACCCCTGCCCTCGAGGTCGCCCATGCGGTGCATGAGCTTCACCCCGGCGGTGCCCGGGTCACGTGGTCCGGCCCAGGTGCCGATGACGCCGCCGGCGTAGAGGCTCGCCTTGATGCGGTCGTCGCCGATGAACCCGTCGAGCACGTCGGCGACCGAAGCCTCGAATACCACCTCGGTCATGAACCTGTCCCCCCCGAGCAGCTCTTCGATCTCGCCCCGGGTGGGGCTCTCGCCGAGCCATACGTCGCGGTCCCCCTTGCGCAGCCGAAGGCGTATGTCGTCGTAGAGGCGACTGAAGGCGAAGTAGCCGGCGACGTCTTTCTCCGAGACCCCGAGCGCCTTCATCGACTCCTCCGTGCGGGCGTCGTCGGCCCACTGGGTGAAGGCGGTGCCGTCCTCGAAGGGGACAAAGACGTCGGGGTCGGCGACGAAGACCTCGAGGCCGAGCGAGCGGAGGCCGAGCTCGGTGATCACCCTCTCGTCGAGGAGGCCGAGCAGGTAGGCGCACGGGCTCACCACATAGCGCCTGTCCGGGAAGGGTCGCTCGAGCGTGCACGCACCCCCGAGGCGTTCGCGCGCCTCGGCCACGAGCACCGACCGGCCCGCCCGGGCGAGGTAGGCGGCAGCGGTGAGGCCGTTGTGCCCGCCCCCGACGACGACGACGTCGAAGCGGAAGCGGGCGAGCTCGGCGATCGGAGCGGGCAGCCCGACCTCGCCGAGCAGATCTGCGACAGAGGATCCGGGGGCGCTCATCGGAGCATCAGAGCACCCAGCGGAAGCGCAGCCAACCACTGACCCGCACGGCCCCGAGAGACTCGTAGAAGATCTGGGCGCTTTCGTTGGCTTGCCTGACGTCCCACTCGACTCGGCCGGTGGTGAGGGCCCGGAGCGCTTCGAGCAGCTCCCGGCCGAGCCCCTGTCGACGGAAGGCGGGGCGGACGTAGAGGTCCTCGAGAAAGACGCCCGGGTGGCCGGCCCACGAGGAGAAGGTCGGGTACCAGAGCGCGCAGCCGGCGACACCGCCCGGGTCGCCCGCAGGCGTAGCGATGAGCCCGTGCAGCATGGCGCCTGGACCGAACATGGCCACCGTGGCCTCGGCCGAGTTGAAGCGGCAGCGGTCGGCGGCGCCCTCGTAGGCGGCGTGCTCGTGCATCATGAGGGTGATCTCGTCGACGTCGGCCGGTCCTGCCTCTCGCGTCGCCACAGCCCGAATCTCCTCTCCCGAAGGTCCTCAGGCCCCGAGCAGCCCGTCGGGGTCATAGACGCTCTCGCCCCCGACGACCGTCGCCACCACGGCAAGGTCCCCCGCCCCCTCGTGCGCCTCGCTCTGTTCGTCCGCCAGCACCGCCAGCGGGTCGGCCGAGAGCACGGCGAAGTCGGCAAGCAGCCCCGGAGCGATACTGCCCACTCTGTGCTCCAAGAAGGCGGCGTAGGCCGATCCCCACGTGTAGGCCCGGAGCGCCTCGGCGGGCGTGATGGCCTCGGCGCCGGCGAGGACCGCTCCGCTCGAGGTCCGCCGCCTCACGAGGTCGGCCAGCCCGAGGAGGGGCGCCCCCTCCACCACGGGCCGGTCCGAGCTGGCGGGGAGCACGATGCCGGCGTCGAGGAAGCTGCGCCCGCGGTAGCACCACTCCGCCCGCTCCTCGCCGAGGGCGGCGAGCATCCCGTCGCCGATCTCGTTCACGAAGCGCCCCTGGGGGACGGGCACGATGCCGAGGCGGGCCATCCTCGAGACGTCCTCCGGCCGGCATACCCCGCAGTGCTCGATTCGGTGACGGCGGTCCTTTCTCGGAGCGTCCGTATCGCCCTCCTCCGAAAGCCCCTCCTCGTACAGGTCGAGCACCGTGCTCACGGCGAGGTCGCCGATGGCATGGGTGGCTATCTGCCAACCCGAGCGGTGCGCCCGCAAGATGGCCTCGCGGAGCTCTGGAAGAGGGAGCTGGAAGTAGCCCCGGTTGCCGGGGTCGTCGCTGTAGTCCGACGACAGCGCCGCCGTGCGCCCTATGAGGGAGCCGTCGGCGAAGATCTTGACGGGACCGATGCGGAGCCAGTCGTCCCCGAAACCGCTGCGCATTCCGAGGTCGAGGCCGAAGCTCATCTCGTCGCCGCCGTCAGCTTCCAGGTCGTGGAGCGTCTCGAGGGTCACCATCAAGGTCGTGCGCACCTTGAGGCCGCCCCGCTCGCGGGCCATCTCGTAGGCGGCGAGCTCGACGGGGGAGCGGCCGACCAAGCCTCCCCCTATGCCCGCCTCCTGCACGCTCGTGATGCCCTCTTTGAGGTAGACCTCGGCCGCCGCCTCGACGGCGCGGGCGAGATCGCCCGCCGGCACCGGGTAGGTGAGGGGCCGCAGCAGCAGCTGTGCCTTCTCGCGGAGAAGGCCCGTCGGGCTCCCGCCGGCGTCGAGGACGACGTCGCCGCCGTCTCCGACGTGGTCGAGATCGAGCTCGGAAAGGACGGCGGAGTTGACCACGCACATGTGCCCGGAGGTGTGTCGCAGCCACACGCGATGGCGCGGAGCCGCCCGGTCGAGTGCCTCCCTGGTCGGATGGGCGCCCCCTAGCTTGTTCTGGTCGTACCCGCTCCCGACGATGAGGGCGCCCGGCGCCCGGCGCAGCGCCTCGGCGGCGACGAGGTCGTATATCTGCTCGACGCTTGCGACCGGCGGGGAGGACAGTCTGAGCTCGCCGAGTCCGAGGCCGAACCACGCCATGTGGTTGTGGGCGTCGTGGAAGCCGGGAACCACGCTGCGGCCGGCGAGGTCGACGACGTGCCGGGCATCGAGGCCGTCGCAGTCGGCGCCGAGAGCCACTATCTGTCCGCCGAGGACGGCGATCCTCGCGACCTCCGGACCGCTTCGTGCCTCGGCCGTGCCGGTGTGGACCACGGCGTTCACAAAGAGCGTGTCGACCCGCACGTCAAGTCACCTCGACGCCGCGCATATCGGCGATGGCGTAGCCCTGCGCGTAGGCGAGCACCGGGTTGCACTCGACGGTGAGCTGCGCCCGAGATCCCGCCGGCGGCGACATCGCTTCCGCCAGCTGCGACATCGACACGGCCAAGCCGGCGAGGGCGTCGAGGTCGACTCCTGGCGAGCCGCGATAGCCGGACAGGAGCGGCGAGCACCGAAGAGACGCCCACGCCGCCACCGCCTCCTCCTTGGTAAGGGGTGCGAGGAGAACGGCGACATCGGGGTCGAGCTCGGCACTCGTGCCGCCCCGGCCGACGACGACGGTGGGGCCGAAGGTCGGATCCTGCGAGGCGCCGACAAGCAGCTCGAAGCCGGGGTCGAGCATGGCCATGACGAGCAGTCTCGCCTTCGGGAAGCGGTCCGAGAGGTCGTCGGCCGCCTCGCCGAGCTCGCCCGGGCCGAGGCCGAGACGGACCCCGCCCACCTCGGACTTGTGGGAGATGCCGGGGTCTTCGACCTTCAGGCACACCGGGAACCCGATCTCGGCGGCGACGGCAGCGAGCGCCTCCCTGTCAGAGACAAGCCTGAGGGAAGGGACCACGATGCCGAAGGAGCGGAGGATCGACGCCGTGTCCTCGGTCGCCATCACCCGCGCCGACCCGGCCCACCCGGCCCGGTCCCCGGTCGCCGGATCCTCCAGCCGGGTCGCCGGCGCGCCGGGTGCCACCACCGCCGTCGCGCCCGCCGGCACGAGCGGTGCTCTGAGGCTCACCGAGGCGAGCGCCCGGGCGAGGCGCTCCACGGTCGGGTAGACGGGCACGCCGCGCGCCCGGAGGAGACGGACCGGCTCGTCCCCACCCGCCGAGAAGGCGGAGTGCACGAGAACCGGCGTGCCGCGCTCGGTTATGGCGACGAGCCCGTCGACTGCGGCCATCTCGGACTCGCGCCGGGAGGCGTAGCCCCCGAACCCACCCGAGACCACCACGACGTCGACGCCGGGATCCTCGGCGCACGCGGCCGCGCAGCGGGCGAGCAGGGCCGGGTCCTCCTCCAGGCCGCCGGCGGTGTCGAGGGTGACGGGGTTCCGCCCGGCCACTCGTGGCGCAGCCGGCGGTGTGAGGGCGTCGAGGGCGGCCCTCGTGGCCTCGCCGAGCTCGGCGAGAGGGATCCCGGCGGCACCGAGGGCGTCGAGTGCGAGCACGCTGTCACCGCCGCCGTCGGTGAGCACGACCGCTCTTGCTCGCGTCGGGCGTGTCTTCGAGGCAGCCGCCAGCACGTCGACCATCTCCTCGCTCGAGCCGGCCCGGGTGGCCCCTGTCGCTCCGAGGACCGTGTCCCAGATCCGGTCGTCCCCGCTGAGGGCGCCGGTGTGCGAGGTGACGGCCGCGGCGCTCTCCTCCCGGCGGCCCGCCTTCAGGACGACGACGGGCTTTTCGGCGACCCGGCAGGCCAAAAGCGCCTTGTGGAGGGCCCGACCGCTCCCCGGTGTCAGCCCCTCGACGTAGAGGGCTACGACGTCGCAGGCGGCCGAGCGGGCATGGTAGGCGAGCAGGTCGGAGAAGCCCACGTCGACCTGGTTGCCGAGCCCCGCACAGCTCGAGAAGCCGATGCCGGCGCGGCGCGCCTGCTCGAACAGCGCGATGGCGACGTTGCCCGACTGGGTGAGCAGCGCCACCCGGCCGGCTGGGATCGCCGGCCAGGCCGTCAGGTTGAGCCCGACGGCGCCGACGTAGAGCCCGAAGCCGTTCGGCCCGAGGAGCCGCATGGCGGCGTCGGCCGCCAGACGTCCCATCTCCTGCTCCATGGCGCCGGCGGGTCCACCGAGCTCGCCCAGGCCCGAGGCGACGAGGACGCATGCCCGCACGCCGGCGCTGGCACAGGCGGCGACGGCCGTCGGGGTCGACCGTGCCGGGACGCCGACGAAGGCAAGGTCGACCTGCTCACCGATCTGGTCGAGGGATGCCACGATCGGCCATCCCGAGATGACCGAGCCCTCGTGGCGAGGGTTCACGCCGAACATGTGGCCGCCGAAGCCGAGCTCGGCCGAGGAGCGCAGCACCGTGTTGCCGAGCTTGCCCGGCTCTGTCGAGGCTCCGATGACGGCGACGCAGCGGGGCGAGAAGAAGGCCTCGAGTTGCGCCGCTTTGGGATCGGCTCCGGCGGTCAAGAGCCGTGCGTGGAGCTCTCGTGCCGGCGGCGGAATGTCTCGGCGGCTGCGGCCGCCTCGGGCGTGCCCCGTAGCGCCAGCGAGCTCGTGACCTCGAGCTCGAACGCCGCCGTCATGTCTCCCTGGGGGCCGCGGTCGAGAGCCCTTTTCGCCAGGCAGAGGGCAAGGCGGGGCCGGCCGGCGAGCTCGTCTGCCCACCTGCCGGCGCGCCCGAGGACATCGGCGTCGAGGATGTTCACCAGGCCGAGCGCCTTCGCCTCGGCGGCGTCGATGCGCGTGCCCAAAAGCACGAGCTCCTTCGCCTTAGCCGGGCCGACGAGGATCGGCAGCAAGTAGGTGGCCCCGCCCGTCACGCCGAGGCCGACCTCGACCTCGGGGAAGCCGAGGACGGCACCGGGGTGGGCGACGACGAGGTCGCAGGCGAGGGCGAGCTCGCAGCCTGCACCGAGAGCGAAGCCGTGGACGGCGGCGACGACGGGCACGGCCAGCTGCTGGATCTTCCTCGTGATGTCCTGGATGGCCTCGAGGCGCGAGCGGGCCGTCGAGCCGGACTCTTTCTCCACGTCCTGGTTGAGGTCGTGCCCGGCCGAGAAGGCCCGTCCGGCGCCGCTCAGCACGACGGCACCGATCCGGTCCTCGGCCGCCTCGCCGGCGGCGATGTCGAGGCAGGCGCAGAGCTCGTCCACGAGGGCGGCGTTGACGGCGTTCAGCTGGCTCGGCCGGTTCAAGGTGACGAAGGCGACGCGGCCGCTCCTTTGGTATCGCACCGGAGGCTCGGCTGCACCAGCCCCGTCGGGCGGCGGCGATCTGCCGTCAGCGAGCGCCACGACTGCGCCTTCTCTTTGTTCCCGGCGACGGGCCTGTGACCGTCGGCGCTGCGGTCGCCGGCGCTGCGGTCCCCGGCGGGCCTGCTGTCGGGGGCCGGGCGGCGCCGAGGAGATTGAGGGCCAGCTCGACGAAGCCCTTGCTCACGGCATCGAGCGACAGCCGGCCGCCGGCCGAGTACCAGTAGGCGACCCCCGTGCACATCTCGAGCAAGGCGAGGGTGGCGAGCTTCACGTCGGGCACGACGAAGACGCCTGCGGCTGCTCCGCTCCTCACCGCCTCCTCCCAGATCGCCTCGTAGGAGTCGCGCAGGGCCACCATCTCCCGCCGGCGGGCGGCGGTTAGGGAGCGGATCTCGGTGTCGCCGACGATCGACAGCAGGTTGTCCTCGGCGTGGCGCCGAACGTGCAGGTCGACGAGCTCGACCAGCCGCTGCTCAGGGTCGACCTGGACCGCCTCGATCTCTCGCGCCGGGCCGAGCAGGCTGCGCATGCTCCTTTGCATCAGCCGGTCGAGGAGGTCCTCCTTCGTGCCCATGTAGTGGTAGAGGGAGGCGATGGAGATCCCGGCCTCGTCGGCGATCGAGCGGATGCCGGTCCCCTCGAAGCCGCGGGTGCCGAAGAGTCGTAGTGCCGCCGCTTCCACGCGCTCGGCGGTGCCCGCCCGTGGTTCCATCGGCGCGATCTTAGCGATCGATCGATCACTGGTCGAGGCCAGACCGACGGATCGCCTCGGCGAGGCTCATTCCGTCGCGGACCGAGCAGTCGGCGAGCTCCATCGGCTCCGGACAGCTCTCTACCTGGGCTCTAGCCGGCTCCGGGCGAGCCGGGCTCGGCCCCGGCCGAGAGACGATCGAGCACGTTGCGGGTGATCCGCTCCACCACGGGGTCGTGACCGGCGAGCCCGTAGGTCCAGTCGGTCGTGCCGGCGGTGAAGACGGTACCGCCGCGGGTGTAGACGCCCATCACGGCGTGGTTGTGGCTCACCCGCGCTACGTGCTCGGGTGAGGCGTCGCCGAAGATGGCAGCCGCAGTCGTCTCGAGATCGCCCGGTCCGCTGCCGCGATAGCGCGACGGCAGCTCTTCGGTCGACCAGAGCCGGGCGGGAGCCGTGGCGAGGACCGTGAAACCCGGCGGAGTGCCGTCGCGTCCAGTCGGCACTGGAAGGCCGTCGTCGGGGGAGAGCGCGAGCTCGCAGCCGTCGACCTCGTACACCGTGATCGAGTGCTCGGCGCCGAACAGGTCGCCGTAGCCGAGCCCGGTCCTCTCGAAGACCCAGTGGCCGGTGCGCCAGGCCGTGTAGCCGCCCGAGCCCCGTGCCACGGCCCGGCCCATGCGGACGTAGCCGCCCCTGGAGAAGGGTGTGCGACAAATTTGTAGGTAGAGAGATCAAGCGACGCTCGTCTGGTTGTGGAGACGCAACCAGATCTGGTCCCACCGGCCGCTGGCTTGTTGGCAGCGGAGGGCGGCTATGCCGGCGGCGCCGTGTTCGGCCCAGCGCATCCCGGACAGCTTGAGGCGTTGGCCGATGACGGCTTTGCAACCGGATTCGACTGTTCCCGACCCGACAAAGTGGCCGGCCGCTCGGAAGGTGGCGTAGCGCATCCGCTCAGCGTTGGTCTCGAAGTAGGCCAGAGCTGCTTCGACCACGGCGTCGGCTGGGACGGGCAGTTTGAGACCTCGGGCAGAGTCGCAGAGGCCTTCGATGTCGCCGGCGTCGAGCTGTGCGATACGGTCGGCGACCCAGCGGTGGTATCTCTTGCCGAGTATGGGGGCGATCAGCTTGGCCATATCGTGGATGTGCTCGCGGGCGTGGTAGAGGTCGACGATGTGGGTGGCGGTCGGGAAGTGCGATTCGGCCAGGTTCCAGATCCACGGCGAGCCGTCACCCAACACGACCACACATCCAGCGTGGTCGGCGCCTCGGCGGCGGGCTTCGGCTTCGACCAGGACACCGAAGTGCTCGGCGGGCTCGAAGGTGGCGA
>JBOGHY010000304.1:0-9238 GCA_050742375.1 Acidimicrobiales bacterium
TACCAGGGCGTAGCCCCTGGCCGTGAGGACGAAGGTATCGAGCGGTTGAATCTGAGCCTCGCCAAGGCGGCGTGGGCGTAGACCTGGTCGGTGAACTCCATGGAGAGGTTGCGGCTTGCTGGGTGACCCAGGCGGCGACCGGCTTGGCGGTGATGCCGGCGATGCGTACGAAGCAGCTGTCGTGGTCCGCTCAGGCCCGGCTGGCGGAGCACGCGCCTGTCACGGTGAGTGTCGTTTCGGACGTACAGAACACTCACGCAAAAGATCCCGGTCACCGAGGCGTCGCAACGCCAAATCGACGGGTCACCGAGGACTGCCCAACCGGGCTTGGCGCTGGCTCGATGCCGCACGGCAACGACAGCCGAGGCTGTTCGCCCATTGGCATCTCCTCACCTCACCGACACGCCGGACTGTGGGAGCCGTATGACGGGAGACCGTCACGTACGGTTCTGCGAGAGCGGGAGGGGGAGGTTCCCTCCCGCTACTCACCAAGCTCGCCGTGCTCTGTCCGACGTCGTGTCGGAGACCGGCCCGGTGTGTGGCACCGCGTCGACCTGTCGAGGCGGCCTCAAATCAGAGAGGACCGGGTACTCGTGCAAACCTGCCATCACGCTCCTTGCGACTCGTCGGAAGACCGGGCGCCATGCTCGCGTAACCATGACACGAGGATCTCTCTCTGGGTGTCAGCTGCACCGGCGATGTCGAGAGGGGTGCTGTTGTTGTGGTCGGGCACCGTGTTGAGGTCGGCTCCTCGTGCAAGCAGGTACTCGGCCATGCGCCGCTGTCCGCCGTGGCACGCCTGCCAGAACGCGTCACTGATCTTCTCCGGCGATGGCGGTGGGTCGACGCCCAAGAGCGCGTCCACTCGCTCCGTCATTCCCAAGGCCGCCGCGTGCCACAGCCGTTCAACCCGCGCCCCTCTCTCCACCAGGAGACGGGCCACGTGCCAGCAGCCGTAGGCCACCGCGTTGTCCAGGGGCGTGCCGCCGGCGATCGAGGCGCCGGTGGCCTCGATGTCGGCCCCGCCATCGATCAGTGCGACGGCCACCTCGAGGTCGTCGCTGCTGGCTGCCCAGTGCAGCGGAGTCTCGGCGTGCCACATCCCGGTGACCGCCACGTTGGGATCGGCGCCGGCCGCCAGGAGTAGGCGCACCATCTCCGGTCCGTTGGGGAAGTACCCCGGCCAGTCGGTGACTGCGTGTAGCAGCGTGCGTGCCCCGCCCTTGGCGTCTCGGATTCGAGCCCGAGCCAACTCTGGGCGCTCCGCGAGGACCGAGCCGATCGCCTCGAGGTCGCCTTTGCGGATGGCGAAGACGGCCGTCACCACTGCCGGATCGTTGTCAGGGATCTCCATCATTCCGTCCTTTCAGCAGCTCGCCCGACGCGCGCCGCCACGGTCTGTGAGCTGGGCGGCGACCCGTTGGTGACGGCTCAGGTCGCTCCGCCAAACGCCTCGTGGCGCGTGGCGAAGCTCGCCATGCGCACAACCATGCCGTTCTCAAATGAGAGGGCCAAGGTGCGCGGCCCTCCGGCTGGTTCGAGCGCCGAGCCCGCAGCTCCTGGGCCGAAGTCAGGCCCCTCGACGGTGAGGACCACCCGGTCATCCGCCTCTTCTGCTTCCATGCGGGTAACCCTCGGCAGTCGTCCGCCGCGGGCCGAGCCGAGCACGCCGCAGACCTCGTCTCGCCCATGGCAGACAAGGTCGGGAAGCACGCCCTGCCACACCACGTCCTCCGCCAGCGCGTCTGCCAACGGCGCCGTGGTCTGGCTTCGAGACATCTCTCCCCAGAGAGCGAGCACCCGAGCGAGGTTGCTCCCGGGCTCGTTCATCGCAGCTTCCTCTCGTCTGTCGCAGCGTACCGATCCGCTGACGCCGGGCTCGGTTCCAACCGGTCCGCGCGTGACAACCGGCGGGCTCCGGTGCCGGCAATCCCACCGACAAGAGACGCGGCGGCGGCCTCCCAGGAGAACGATCCGGGTCTCAAGTGCCACTGCGCCATCAGCCCGTAGAGGCCGGCGGTGAACACCAGGGTCGCCAGATTGGGATCGGTGTCGCTCGGCCATTCACCGGCGGCGATGCCTGCCTGGAACAGCTCGCGAAGCTGGCGTCGGTTCCGCTCCTCTGATGCCTCGACGGCTGCGGCGATCTGGGGTTGGTAGCCCGCGAGCGTCCGGATCTCCATGAGTACGCGGCAGGTGTCGGAGCGTTCGACCGCGTGCGACCCGACCGCCAGGGCCACCGCCAGCAGGACCCGGCGCGGCGAGTTGCGCTCGTCGTCGGACAGTGCGCCCACCGCGCTGCCGATCCGGTCTCCAAGCCCGCAGTTCCATTCATCGTGCAAGGCGATGAACAGCTCCTCCTTGCTCGGAAAGTAGAGGTAAGGCGTGCCCTTGGACACCTCGGCCGCCTCCGCCACCTCGGACATCGTCGTGCCGTGGTAGCCGCCCTGGGCAAAGCACGCGAGGGCGGCGGCGAGGATGTCGGCGCGCCGCCCCGCTTTGGTTTCCTCAGCGAGCTTCGGCACCGTCTCTCCCCGCCCCCAACGCATGGCGCCCAGTCCGCGCCGCCACCACGCCCTCGAAGGCATAGCCGGCACCGAGGATCGCCAAGTAGGCGAGCGCCAGCACCTCGACACGCAACCATCCCAGGCCACCACCTGGGATCGAGGCCGCCCCCAGAGCCAGTAGCCCCAAGGCGGTCCATCCCGCCCCGGTGAGCACGCAATGGGTCTCCCGGCAGCACCAGAAATTGGCGAGGCAGTACGTTCCCGACACCAGCACCCAGACCGCTGCCAGCGCGACGCCGGGCCTTCCCCCGATGCCGCCAGCGGCGAGGAAGGTCGCCACCGTGACGACGATCCCGAGCCGCCCCCTGACGATGGGCTCGAGGAGACGACGGTATCGGCTCACCAGCGGGTGCATGTTGATCCTGTACGCGTGCCAAAAGTCATGGTGACTGACCACCCAGTCAGTTTGATCTCTTCTCCTCGTCGCCGTCAAGTCCCTCAACGACTCGCCGTGCAGGCGAGGTGCCCGCGACGCTACGGAGGTTCCAAGGAGGAGTCTCGCCGGCTACTTGTTCGACGCGATTGCGCAAGGCGAGCTCGGCCGTCTTGTTGGGAGCGCAGATCGTCGACTCCTCGATCGTCTCCGGGATCATGGGTACGCAGACATCGAGAGCGACGCGCTCAAGCGCTGCGCCGCGAAAAAGATCCTCGCCACGAAGCCTCGGCCGAGCCGCGAATAGCTCCGGTCCGGGAGCTCACTGGGTTCGGAGCAGCGCCCAGGAGAAGGGCTGGTCTGCTCCGGCCGGCGTGGTGTGCATGTCGCGGCGGCCGTCGACGAGGTCGAAACCCTCGCCCATGTCCTTGAGGATCCCCTCCGGGTCATAACCCTTTACCGGCAAGCCGCTGCAGTGAGGTGGACCGTCGAGGGCGAAGGTGCCGATGACCAAGTGCCCGCCGGCTCGTACCGCGCGCCTCGCCAGCTCTCGATACCGGACGCGGTCTTGGTCGTCGACGAGGAAGTGGAGTACCGCTCGGTCGTGCCAGACGTCGAAGCGCCGGGGAGGCTCCCAAGCCAGCAGATCCGCGTGCACCCAGGTGACGCCGCGGGCGCGCTCGCCGAGACGGTCCCGGGCCGCGTCAAGCGCGGCGCCCGACACGTCGAGCACGGTCAGATCCCGAAGGCCCAAAGCCATGAACGCGTCCACCAGGTTCGAGGCTCCGCCCCCGACGTCGATGATGGCGCTGTCGGCCGAGACGCCCAAGCCTCGGATCATCTCGACGGAGGCCGAAGGATCGGGCTGGTACCAGCTGACGTTGGTAGCCCCAGCTCGCTCGTAGACCTCGTCCCAGTAGCGGGCTCGCTCCGAGGCGAGAGAACTCATTCTGCTAGTATTCCATAGAACACTGGACATTCTGGGAGAGGTCGTGGAGGGTCGCGAGGTCAAGGATCGGCTGTACGAACACTTCGCCCTGGTCGCCAAGGCCACGGCCAGTCCAGCTCGCATCGAGCTTTTGGAGCTGGTCGCGCAAACCGAGCGCAGCGTCGACGCCTTGGCGGACGCCACCCGGATGGGCGTCACCAATACTTCGGCCCACCTGCAGGTGCTGCGTCGAGCCGGGTTGGTCGAGCCCCGCAAGGTCGGCACCAAGGTCTTCTACCGGATCGTTGGTGATGACGTCGGCGCCCTGCTCGTCGCGCTGCGTGGCGTCGCCCGTGCCCGCCTGGCCGAGGTCGACCGGGTGGTGCGCGACTACTTCGAGTCGGCTGGTGACGAGCGCCGCGCTCATTCTCTTCCTCGCCTTCGCAGCGCTCGCCGCCGGTCCAGAGACCTCTATCAAGATCTTCGCGACTGGCTTGGGCGTTGGCATTCTTTTGGACGCCGTCATCGTGCGGTCGCTCCTGCTGCCGGCACTGGTGTCCTTGCTCGGGCGATGGAATTGGAGGCTGCCTCGGCCCGTCGCCCGGCTGGTGCGCCTGCCCGCGTCGGCGTCGGTCGTCGAAGCTGACAAGGCGCCAGGCCAATGACTGGTGTTCGACGAGGCAACGGAACTCTTATCGGGCGCTGTAATGGCGCCAAAAGGATTCATCTGCGCCGGGTTCCGGCGGTGAGCCGACAGCGAATTGCCCGGGCAGATCGACGGGTCGGGTCGCGCTCCATGCCTGCGCAGGGGTCTCAGCTGAGGCGACGTGGCACGCCCACCAACTTACGGGTCGTTATCAGCGCAACGGTTTGACAAATTTGACATTCGGTGTGGCCGAGAAACTACGACGCATGGCTCTTTTGCCGCGCGTAGTGGCGCCGCGCCTTGGAGCGGTTGCCGCACGATTCCATGCTGCACCAGCGGCGGGTGCCCCCACGACTGCGGTCGATGAAGACCCAGCCGCATGTCTTCTCTTCGCACCGGCGCAGGCGTTGGAGTTCGGGCGACGTGAGCAGGTTGGCAACCCCGCAGGTCAGTGGCCACAGCATCTGCTCGAGAGCGTGCGGGGTCCCCCTCCATGTGAAGGAGAACCCGGAGGCGCTAGGAGTGATGCGTAGGTGATTGACGGCATCGACGAGCTGTGTGTTCAACGTAGCGACGTCCGAGCGACTTGGAGCGGTATCGGCAGTGAACGCCATCAGAATACGAAACGTCGTCTCGCGGAGCTCTTTCACTCGGCTGAGCGCTCGTTCGGCCGAGACGGGTTGCCGCCGTGCTCGCTCGATGAGTAGTTCGGCCTGGGTTGCCGACACCACGTCGTGCGATTGGCACCAGGTGATGAGGGTGTCATAGTCGACCAGCAACTCGAAGGGACGTTGGCTGGCGTGAGCGCCAACCGTGTTGACGAATTCGAGGCAAGTGTCACTGGCCGGCATCGCTCGCACCGGTGGTGATGCCTTAGACGCTCTCGGCGGTATCGACGAGCTACTCATGGGTCGCGAGGCTCGTCGTAGCCCGCAGCGAGCACGGCGATACAGTTGACCATCGGCGTCACGTTACCGAGGGGCGGGGAATCGTGCGCGATTGGTTTGGCGGTTTCCGGATGCCGCTGCGGCGTTGACTCCGCCTTCCTCTCTTGACAAGTGGCGCTGGGCGGGGATGGTCGCGAGCTGTGATCACGTCGTCTTCATGGCGATCCGTCACCGGACTCGTCATCCAGCCAGTCCTTCGTGAGGAAGACCCAGAACGCGAGGCTCGCGTACTGTCGGTAGCGCCGGAACCGGCGCTCGATGGCCAGGTCCGAGGTGAGGCGGCCGACGATGTTCGCGTAGGTGGGCCTGGTCCAAGAATCGAGGATCAGCCGTCGATAACGGCCGAGAGAGGTCAGCATGATGTGGGCCGCGGCATAAGGGCCGACGCCTGGCAAGGCGAGAAGACGCCGTTCGACCTCGGCATCGTCCAGCTCCGGGTCTCTGAGTTGCTCGAGGTCAAGTCGCCCCTCGGCGACGTCGGTCGCGATCCGAAGCAGGTAATCGCCGCGATAACCCGCGCGTGCAACTTGGATGTAGAAGTCGTTTCCGGCTGCGGCCATGGCCGCTGGGGTCGCAAAGGCCCGCCGACCGTCGGAGGAAGGCATCCCGAGTGTGTCGACGAGAGCGTTCGTCATACGGATGGTGGCCGACCAGGAGCAGTTGGTCGTGCAGATCGTCTTCACGACGTCTTCGAAGAACGTGAGGCTGCGGAGCATGCGACCCGCGCCCGAGATGACCCACCCATGGACTTGTCGGCTTTTGCCAGGACGTAGAAGGGCGATAGATCCTCGTCGAGGCGGGGCAGGAACCGAGCGGCATCCATCAGCTGTTGGCGTATGGCTGGCTCAGGCCGCCGGTCCGCCGTCTCGACGACCGCCAGGTCGGGTTGTTGCTGGCGGATCCTGATGCTTTGCACCCCGTGGGGGACCGCGATGGTCGTCTCCAACGTCCAGGTCTCCGTGTTCAACTGGTGCGGCGCCAGCATCGCCACACCGTGTGATGCGAGCGTGCGTCGAAAGTCGACCGGTTCGCCGCCAGGCCCTACGAGCTCGATCCTCCCTACGAGTTGCACGGCGTCTCGGCCTCGACGGACTGGAGAGATGGAGCCGACTGGTGCACGTCGTTTTCCTCCGAGGTGGCGACCCGGAAGGTCCTGACCGAGCGGAGGCCCAAGACCGCAGCACTCGACGCGAGCATCCAACCGGCTGCGGCGACGAACACAACCCTTGAGCCCACGATCGCCGCCAGCGGCCCGGCGAGGGCGGCCCCAGCCGGAAACAGGGCGTTCGAGAGCATGTAGTCGATGGAGGCCACACGAGAGAGCATGTCGGGCGGGACGGCTCGTTGGATCGTGGTCTCGATGAGCGTGCTGTAGAAGGCCAGCCCGAAACCCGCGCAGAACGCGCCGGCGCCGACGGCAACCGCAGGGGCCGGAACAGCGAGCGCGGCGGGAGCAAGCGCGATCACGCTCAGCGCGAGGATGGAAGCGACGAGCGGGCGAGCGGGCGATACCCGCGTGAGGGCGACTCCGCCGACAACCGCCCCTACCCCGAACGCCACCATGATCGCCGACCAGGCTCCCGCTCCGCCCAGCATGTTCTTGGCAACCAGCGGTCCCAGAGTCTCGAAAGATCCAAACACGGCGAACGCTGCGAGCGCTCCGTAGACGACCTCGACCCTAAGCCACCGGCGCTGGGAGAATGCGCGCCAACCGACCCTGATCTCATCGAGGAACGACGTCCCACCTGTGGCCGCTCGGCTGCCCTGAGGATTGGCTTCGAACGAGCGCCTTGGCAGCCGGAAGATGAAGGCGGCGCTCGCTGCGAAGGTAAGCGCGTCCACGGCGAAGGCCCAGCCGGGACTGGTAGCTACCACGATCACCCCGGCGATCGCCGGGCCGATGACCGTGCAGGCAGACTGCGTCATGGCCACGAGAGCGTTGGCCTGCTGCAGGTGACCGGGGGAGACGGTCTCAGGCATGATTCCGGTCGCCGTTGGAAGGAAGAAGGCGTCTCCGACTCCGTAAAGGAAGGTCAGGCCGGCGAGCTCCCAGATGGTTGCCACGTGGGTGACCAAGAGGGCCGCGGTAACCCCCTGAACGCAGAACCGGAGCCCGTCGGAGAGCACGAGCACGAGGCGGCGAGGCATTCGGTCGGCAATTGCTCCTGATATGGGCATGAGCCCGACGAGAGAGATGAAGCGAAACGCGAGCACGATGCCAAGCGCGGTGGCGGAGTCTTCGGTCTGAAGCACTCCGAAGGCCAGAGCGACGGGCAGCAGGCCGTCACCGAAGACCGACGTTGCCCTGGCGAGGTAGAAGGCACGAAACGGTCGCTCGCGCAAAGCATCGAAGGCCCTCATTTGAAGCCGCTCCCCTCGTCGCAACGTCTACGCGCCGTGGCGACGCCCCGCAGTTGCGCGCAACCAATGTTCAGACTTGCGTTTGCGCCCGTCTCACCCAGCTCGCTCTGACCTATCGCGTACCTAACTAGCTTAGAGCCTTATGGTAGTTAGAACAAGGGGGCGCCAATACTCAGTCGGTGCGAGCGGGACCCAGGTCGCCCGCACCTTCTCATTGGAGCTCTCGAAGACGTCTCTGACATCGCCCGACGACTGGTTCTCGGGGGCGCACCTTCGAGGCGTGGTGCCAGGTGAACTCCGAGGCTTTCTCAACCGGTCCTTGAGGTCTCAACACCCACCCCTTGCGGGGCCGCAGAACGTGCGCTCCGAACGACGCCCGGACGCACTCCTCCAGGAGCTAGAGATATCGACGGTTCGTTCATCTTCGTCTGCCTCGGTGCGATCGTTGACGCCGCCCCGAACGTCAGCGCCGATCGTTTCTCTCGCCACCCGAACGATCTGTGCTGTCCTCGTCTCGAAGGCAGAGCTGCAAGCGCGCGACGGGATCGCCGAATCGGGCGCGGTTGTCTACCGAGCTGCTGCGGATCGCGGGTCGCACAGATCATTCCTTACGCGCTCGCTCGTGAGCTCGCCGACAAGGTTCTTTGGCCGCTCCGATCGACGGGTCGGGGTCGCGGTCGATGCCGACGCGGGGTTCTCAGAACGGCCGCCCAGAACGCGCGAAGGACCGCGGGCCGGAAAGTGGTCGAAGTGCCGGGTCGTGCTACTGGGCTCCGGTTCGGGCGGCGCCTACGCATCGTGCCGAACCGAAGGTTGCGTGGTCGCAGGTTCATCACGCGCTATGAACCTGCTACCGACCACATTGGGAGGAAGATCGTCCTCCCGAGCGTGGGTCGGCGCCAGACACTGCCGACCCGGCGTTGGCTGGCTGGATTCGCGTGAGCGCACCTCAAGCGGCTCGTTCTGGCTCCAGCTGCAACACGGTCTCGACCGGGACGACGACCCATTCGGTCGTAGCTAACGCGTAAATCGGGCCATAGATACCCTCGTAGCTACAACCGGCGACTGAGCTGGGAGGATGGCGGTGGCTGGTGAGGCGAGCCACTGCTGTCACGTCGATGTTGAGCGTGCTGGTGCCAGCTCCGCGCACATTCGGGCCGAGGAGTTAGAAGAGTGCCCAGGTCGTTCGCTCTTGAGCGACGTCGACGGCTTCGCTCGCGTCCCGGCGCCGATGGATTCGTGACGCCTGCCTCTTGGCGAGTTGAGCTAGCTACTTCGCCCTGAAAAACGATGTCAAACAATAGCCCCTGAACAGGTACTTCCTAGCTCAAGGGTGCTCGCGTTTCAGCATGAATGATGCCACGATGGCACCAACCGCCCATTTCGTAAGGGATTGGAGCCATCGTGCTGCGTACC
>JBOGHY010000305.1:0-9553 GCA_050742375.1 Acidimicrobiales bacterium
GCAGCCTGGCGAGCTCCTCGACCATGGCGTAGTTCTCGGCGGCTCCGAGCCCGCGGCCTCCCGAGACCACGACGGACGCATCGTCAAGCTTGGGGCCAGAACGCTCCTCGACATGACGGGCGAGGACGGCGGCGGCGCCGGCAGCTCCAACGTCGGGCGCCTCGACGCCGACGACCTCGGCGGGCGGGCCACCTGACGGCTCGGCCGCAAAGGACTTCGCCCGCACGACGAAGAGCGACGGATCGCCGGCCGCCGGGCGCGCCCAGAGCACCTGCGAGCCCCCGAGGATGGCGTGCTCGCTCTCGAGCACGCCCGAGGCCTCCCGCAGGCCGACCACATTCGTGAGCACGGGCCGATCGAGACGGACCGACAGCCTCGCGGCGACGTCACGGCCGTCGTAGGTGGAGGCGATGAGCACCGCCCCCGGGGCGTCCCCGGCAGCGACGAGGCCGGCGATGGTGGCGGCGACGAAGGCGCCCGGCAGAAAGTCGCCCGGGTCGCCGAGGTCGTAAAGGCGCGAAGCGCCGTAGTCGCCGGCGGCGGCCGCAAGCTGTGCGGCTCCGGCCCCGTAGGCGAGCGCCTCCACCGAGGCGGCAAGGCCGCGGGCCGCCGTCAACAGCTCGAGCGAGCTTGGCGCCGGAGCGCCGCCCTCAGTTTCGAAAAGGACCCAGATCCTGTCCATCTTCTCCTCCTAGAGAATCTTCAGCTGCTCGAGGTAGGCGACTACGCGCTCGTGGGCGTCGCCCTCGTCGACCACGACCTCGCCACTCGCCCGGGCGGGCGCCGCCTCGACCGAGACGATCTCCTGGCGAGCGCCGGCGGCACCGACGGCGGAGGTCTCGAGCCCGAGGTCGGCGACGGTCAGCTCCTCGACCGGCTTGGACTTCGCCGCCATGATCCCTTTGAACGACGGGTAGCGCGGCTCGACGACCCCGGCGGTGACGGTGACGACGGCAGGCAGTGGGGACGTCACCTCGTCGAAGCCCTCCTCGGTCTGGCGGCTCACCCGAAGAGCCCCGTCTGCGATCTCGACGTGCTTGGCGAAGGAGACCGCCGGCCAGCCGAGCAGCTCCGCCAGCTGCACGGGCGTAGTCCCGGTGTAACCGTCGGTCGACTCCGTGGCGGCGATCACGAGGTCGGGAGCTATGCGACGGACGGCGGCGGCGAGCACCCGAGCGGTGCCGAGGGCGTCGGAGCCGGCGAGGCTGGGGTCCGAGACGAGGATGGCAGAGGACGCGCCCATGGCGAGCGCCTGACGGAGCCCCGCCGTCTCGCCGTGGGGCGCCATCGAGACGAGCACGACGTCGCCCCCGCCGGCCGCCTCGACGAGCTGGAGAGCGATCTCGACGCCGTAGGAGTCCGAGTCGTCGAGGATCAGCTTGCCCTCCCGCACGAGGTAGTGGCTGCTTGGATCGAGTGAGAGCTGTCCGGCGGGGTCGGGGATCTGTTTGGCGCAGACGGCGACGTTCATGGCTCCGATTGTTCCCGACCGGGGGCCGTCTTGACCAACCGGGCGAACCGCCCCGCCCCGGGCCCGTCCTGTGGCAGCCTCCGACGAGGCACTTTGTGCTCGTGAACACATGCTTGCAAGAGCTGGACAAGAGGTTTATCATCTCCCGAGCAACCTGATCGCCGTTCCCCCCGGCCGTCCCTCCGCATCGATGCCGCCAATCGGCGAAGTCCGACCGGGATTGTGACTGTGTTCACGATTACCGCGAACCAGCTCACGAGCGGGCCGGCGACCGGGCCGAGACCGGCACGAAGGAGGAGGCAGGGTGGCCCTGACCTGGACCCGCTCGATCGAGTGGGACACCGACGATTGGCGCATGAGAGCGGCGTGCCGGGACACCGACCCGGACCTCTTCTTCCCCGTGGGCTGCACCGGCCCGGCCGTCGACCAGATCGAGGCCGCTCGCGCCGTCTGCTACGCCTGCGAGGCTCGCGAGGCATGCCTCGAGTTCGCCCTCGAGACCAACCAGGAGTCCGGGGTCTGGGGCGGCACGTCCGAGGAGGAACGGCGACGGTTGCGCCGCACCTGGCTCGCCTCCAAACGCCGCCGGAGCGCCTGAGAGCTCGTGTCCGCCCGCGCCCGGGCCCGCCGCCCTACGCCTTGGCGGCGCAGTCGGTGACGGTGAGGAGCCCGGCGGGCGACCTGGCCGGCACCGAGCCCGAGGCGATGTCCCGACAAAGGGTGGTGGTCCCGACCCGCCAGCGGCCGCCGGAGGAGATGACGGCCTCGCCAGAGTGCCACAGGCCCCTGCCGAGGCGATAGGCCACCTCTGCTCTCGTCGAAGAGACGAAAGCCACCTCCTCAAAGCTCACGGGCGCCACTGCGGCCGGCTGCGGCGCGGGAGCGAGGCTGACGCCGGCGTAGGGGGCGCCCAGGGCCCCGAGCCCGCTCGGCGAGTAGGCCTGCTCGAAGGCGGCCATGACCGCCGCCGCCGTCAGCTGCGGTGAGGCCGGCGCCCCGCCGGGAGGCACCTGCTGGGGCGCCGCCAGCACCTGGCAGGGGGCCGAGGTGCTCCTGGCACTCTTGGCCTTGGTGCTCGCGCGGGCGGCGCCAAGGGTCGAGGCGCCGCCGCCCACGACCTTCGGGCCGGAGCCGATCTGGACACCGATCGAGCCGAACGAGCGGCCCGATCGGTCCTCGGCCACGGCGCTCAGCTGGGCGGAGGTCGACCCGCCTGCAGTTGCCCTGCCCGCCAGTACGGCTATGCCCGACGACGGAGCGACGGTGACGACGACTCCGCCAGGACCGGTCGCAGCCACCTGGGCGACCGAGGAGCCGACGGCGGCCGTCAGCCACCACACCGACGTCCCCGACGCCGGGCTCAAAAGGCCGCTGTCGACCACCTCCAGTCCGGTCGGCGGGAGCGCCGGCAAGCCCACCACCCCGGTGTCGAGCGCCTCGGAGCCCGATCCTTGGACGGCGGTCGTGACGACCGACGCCGGCATGCAGCTCGCCCGCCCTCCCCCGGCCACCGCGACAGCCACGGGCAGGGCGAGGCCCTGCAGGCTCGCCGCCACCTTGACGCCGCTTGCGAAGCTGGCCCTGAAGACGCTCCTCGGCCCGGGCGCCTCGTGCGGGGCGAGGTGCGAGTGACGAAGGCGGTCGCCCCGCGTCCCGCCGCCGCGCTTCGACGCCTGCGCGCCGGAGCCGAGCTGCTGGCCGTTCGGGCCTTGCACGCCCCCTGTCGGCACGTAGGGAGTCACCTTCGAATGGGTACTGGCGAGGGCGCCGCCGAGCCCGCCGAGGGAGCCCACGAAGATGAGGGCGGCGGCGGCGAGCACGAGGCGGTCGCGCCGCTCTGCCCGGCGGCGCCTCTCGCTCACCCGGGCGGTGAGGTCTTCGAGGTCCGGAGCGAACCTGGCGCCGGCGGCCCGCGATCTGAGCTGGCGCGAGAGCTCCTCTTCGATCGTCATGAGTCGAGCGCCTCTCTCAGACGGGCGAGACCCCGGTGGATGAGGGAGCCGACGGTGCCGGGCCGGCAGCCGAGCACCTCGGCGATCTCGATCTCGCTCAGGTCCGAGTAGTACCTCAGCACCAGGGCGGCGCGCTGGCGGTAGGGCAGCTCCATGAGCACGTCGGCGAGCTCGCCCCCGGCGGCTGAGTCGGCGCCGTCGATGACGTAGAGGAGGGGCCGGCGCTCGCGCTCGCGACCGCTCTTGCGGAAGTGCGACCGGCAGGCGTTGACGACGATCTGGCGCACATAGCGGTCCGGCGCCTCGATGCGGTCGTAGTGGCGGTGCAGGCGCACGAAGGAGTCCTGCACGAGGTCCTCAGACAGCTCCCTCGACCCGGTGAGGACGAAGGCGAGGCGCACCAGGCGATCGAAGTGGGCGAGGTAGAAGTCCTCGAAGCTCGCCGTTTCGGGGCCAGTCTCGGGCCGTGGCGTGGACGTGGTCGCCTCCTCGGGTCGCCGCGGGCCCATTGTGCCAGCGGCGGGGCCCCCGGCGGCGCCGAGGCGCGCCGGAGGGGTCGCTTCGAGCGCGCGGGCGTAGGCCATCGAAGGGATGAGACGCACGACGGAGGGGCTTTCTTGCGAAGGCGCGGTAACGGCCTTCAGTCCGAAGGGCGCGACCAGGCCGGATGGCGGGGCACGGGGATCCCGAGATGGACGATCGTGCCCTTGTCGGAGACCATCGTGATGGTCCCAGAGAGCTGGGTGCGGACGAGATCCCGCACGATCGACAGCCCGAGGCTGCGAGTCTTCTCGATGTCGAAGCCAGCCGGGAGCCCGGCGCCGTTGTCGCGCACGACTACGTCGTAGGTCTCCGGATCTCGGCGGAAGACGAGGTCGACGCGGGGCGCCTCGCCGCTCGGCACACCGGCTGTGGCCGGGGGGCTCTCGACCTCGGCCACCTCGAAGGCGTGCTCGGCGGCGTTCTGGAGGAGCTCGGCGACCACGACAGAGAGCGGCGTCGCCATCTCGGCGGGAATGTCGCCCAGATGGCCGTCGACGAGAACCTCGACCGGGCGCGAGGGAGGGCTCGAGTCCCGGGCGATGTCGACGAGGCTGTGCACGATCTCGTCGAAAGGAACCTGGTCGCCCGACTCTCGCGAGAGGATCTCGTGCACGACGGCGATCGCCCGGATGCGGCGCTCCGCCTCGGACAGAGCTTCGCGCCCAGCGGGCTGCTCGATGCGACGGGCCTGCAGGCGCAGGAGCGAGGAGATCGTCTGCAGGTTGTTCTTCACGCGGTGGTGCACCTCGCGGATGGTGGCGTCCTTCGTCAACAAGAGGCGGTCGCGCCGGCGCACGTCGGTCACGTCGCGCACGAGCACGGCCCCCCCGGTCACCTGGCCCTTTTCGACGAGGGGGATGCATCGCAGCATGACGGTCATGTCCAAGCGGCGCTCGATCTCCTCGACCACGGGCAGCTTGTTGGCGAAGGACTCCCGCACCACGTCGGTGTCCAAGCCGAGAGCGGGAAGTGTCGCGCCGCTGATGGCGCTCACGATCCCGATCCTATGCAGGGCGCTCACGGCGTTCGGCGAGGCGAAGGTGATGCGCCCGCTCTCGTCCACGACGAAGACGCCGTCGCCCACCCTCGGGACGGCCTCGGTGTGGGTGTCGTCCTCGGGGAAAGGGAAGATGCCGTCGCTGACCATGAGCGCCAGCCGCTCGAAGAGCTCGAGGTAGATCTTCTCGAGCGTGCCCCTGCGCCGTGCCGTGGTGGGCGACCAGATGCGGGTGAGGACGCCGAGGACCTGCCCGGAGTGGCGGACCGGGATGCACTCGAGGCGGATATGGCCCTCTCCGGCGTCGTGGCGCTGCTCGCCGACGGCGATGGCACCCGTGCGCAGCGCCTCCGCGACTAGTGGCAGCTCGCCTGCGGCCACCACCTGGCCCACAAGGTCGATCTCGTAGAGCGTCTGGCTCGTCGTGGGCCGGACCTGGCCCCGGACGACGAAGCGGGCCTCGGTCGCGGCCGCCTCGGTCGCGGCCGCCTCGGTCGGGGCCGCCTCGGTCGGGGCCGGTGGCAGACCTCCGATCGGCACGTACAAAAGGAGGTCGGAGAAGCACAGGTCGGCGAGCAGGTTCCACGAAGCCGTCAGGCGGTCGAGGTGCAGGCGAGCTTCGGGCCCGAGCCTCGCGTCGCGCCACGACAGGTCGAGGGGGGACGTCACGGTCTCATCCCGTGCGGCGGATGAGCGTCACCCCGTCGCGCACCGTCAACATGACCACCTTCACCCTGGGGTCGACGGCGACCGTGTCGTTGAAGTGCCGCAGCGCCTCTGTGCTCGCCGAGATGTCCGAGGGATCGAGCACCTGCCCCGACCAAAGGGTGTTGTCGGCCGCGATGAGTCCGCTCGGGGCCAATTTGTCGAGCACGGCCTCGAAGTAGTCGAGGTAGGAGATCTTGTCGGCGTCGATGAAGCAGAAGTCGACGGGCGCGGGGATCGAGGCGATCGTGGCGAGAGCCGGGCCCTCCCGCAGATCTATGCGCGACGAGAAGGGGCTCTCGGAGATGTTGGCGCGAGCGGCGGCGGCATGGGTGGGGTCGAGCTCGCAGGTGACGATCCGGCCCCCTTCGGGCAGTGCCTCGGCCATGGAGAGCGCCGAGTACCCGGTGAAGGTCCCCACCTCGAGCACGAGCGCCGGCCGCAGGCAATGGACGAGCATGGCGAGAAAGCCCCCCTCGAGCCGTCCGACCATCATCTGGGCGTCGGCGTGCTCGGCGATCGTCGCCGCAGCCACCGCCTGTAGGTTCTCCGGCTCAGCAGAGCAGTGCTCGGTGGCGTAGGCCTCGATGTTCGGGTCGGCGATGTCGGTCATCTGCACTCCTTCTCCTCGGTGGATGCGGTCATGTATGTGCGCCCTGCCCGGTGACGACGGTCACCGTCACGCGGGCACGTCCTCACCTCCGAAGATCATGGCGCCAATCTCGAGCAGCCCCGGCAGGTCGGTGATGCTTCCCGCCCGGTAGCCCACCCTGGCGGTCACCTCGTGCGCCGTCGAGAGCTCCTTGTAGAGCTCGGCCTCGCGTGTGGCCACGAGGCGGAAGTTCGAGAAGCTCTGGGCAACCTCCTCGAGCACGGCCTCTACCACGCCCGTCTCGGGCGCGGCGGCTGTCTTGGTGGCTAGCCCCTCGGCCAAGCCGGGAGCCACCGTTGCGGCTCGGTCGGCCAATATCGTCGCCGCCCGGGCAGGACCGGCGTCGGAGAGCGAGGCCGGCAGCACCTTGTTGCACACGAGGAGCCCGAGGTGCAGGCGCCGCTCGGCGAGCGCTGCGATCATCTCCTGAGCCTCCCAGGCGGGCACCGCCTCGAGGGTCGTCACGACGAGAAATGTGGTGCGAACATCGCGGAGCAGCCGCCGGACCGCCTCGGCGCGGGCGACGAACCCGTCGCGCATGGTCTGGAACAAGATGAAGAAGTCGGCCAGGTCCCCGAGCAGTTGGCTGCCGAGGACTCGGTCGGCCACCTGGTAGAAGGGCCGGCTGGCGGCATTCACGAGCCGCGAGCGGTACGGCACCGTGAGCCAGCGCAAAAGGCGCGACGAGAAGAGCTCCGCCATGTGGTCGGGAGCGTCGAGCAGGTCGAGGGCGGTCCGCGAGGGCGGCGTGTCCACCACGACGAGGTCGTAGTCGCCCGCCTCGTGGATCTCATAGAGGCGCTCCATGGCGATGTAGTCGTGTCCGGTCGAAAAGCGCCGCGAGATGTTGCGGTAGAGCGGGTTCGACAGGATCTGCTCGGACGTGCGGCGATCCGGCGCATGTCGGCGAACGAGGGCGTCCCAGGACTCGGACATGTCGAGCATGGCGGCAAAGAGCTCGCCACGGGGCTTCGTGCCGGCGGCGACGAGGGCCTCGCCCGGCACCTTTGTGGCGACGTTGCCGATGCCCGACAGCCCGAGGGCGTCGCCGAGACGCCGAGCCGGGTCGACCGTGACGACGAGGACCCGTCCCCCGATTCGGACCGCTGCTGCGGCCGCCAGCGCAGCCGCCGTCGTGGTCTTGCCCACGCCGCCCGGGCCGCAGGCGACGACGATCTCCTTCGCCGACAGCAAGAGCTCGATGTCGGGTCCGCCGCCGGCTGCGGTAGAGGCGGGCACGATCCCTCAGAGCTCCTCGGCGAGCGAGCGGGCTACCTGGCGGACGGCACGCATCCCGTGCGCCCGCCCGAAGAGGTAGGGCACGTAGTAGAGCGCTGATTCTGCCGGGATGCTCGCCCTGAGCCCTTCGAGATGGGTCGCCCCGTCGCGCCGAATGGTCACGGCGAGGCGCGCCGCATCGAGAACCGAGGTGAGATCGGCCCGATCGACTCCGAGCTCGCGGGCGAGCGAGGCTGCCCGGCGGGCGCCGGCGAGGCGCGCGAAGACACCCTCTTCTTGTCGCGAGAAGAGCTCTGGGAGCACGCGGTTGGCCACCACGCCGGCAAGTCGCACGGGAGTCTCGGCAGAGAGGCGGCCCACCAGATCCACCGCCTCGACCACCGGCATCTCCTCCGGTGTCGTCACGACGACGGCACCGGTCGTTGCCGGGTTCGAGAGGATCTCGATCATCCACTCGGTCTGGGCTTTTATCACGCCGACCTTGACGAGCTCGTTGATGCCGATCGGGGCGGCGAGCTGGCCCACCACGTGCCCTGTGGCCGAGGCGTCGACGACGACGAGGTCGTAGCGCCCCTCGCGCACCTCGAAGCAGAGCTTTCCGATCGTGAGGATCTCGCGGATCCCGGGAGCGGCCGTGGCGACGAGCTCGAAGGCTCGGGCGACCGGCCCTAGGCGACCGAAGACCGGGACCCGGGCTATCACCCGCAGGTACTCCTTGAGCGAGGCCTCGGTGTCCATCGACATGGCCGTCAGCCCCTCCGCGACCAGACGCCCCTCGAAGGGAGTGGAGCCGCACTCGTAGGCCGCCCCGAGATCGCCCTTCGGCTCGATCTCGCAGACGAGGACGCTACGTCCCTGCTCGGCGGCGAGGAGGCCCAGGGCGGCCGTGACCGTGGTCTTTCCGACGCCGCCTTTGCCGGTGACGAAGAGAAGGCGCTTGCCGAGCAGATCGGTCACGTCATCTCACGTCGCCTCGTGTGGAGGCGACCCGCTCGGCAGCTTCAGGGGGCGCCGAAGCCGACACGCCGGTCGTCGCTGGCTGCGCCGACCTCGACGTAGGCGATGCGCCCTGACGGAACCGCCACGCGCCGGCCCCGCTTGTCGGTCAGCCACAAGACGCCTTCGGGGTCCGAAAGTGCGCGCTCCACATCCTTCAGCACCTCCTCGCGGTCGGCGCCCTCTGTGAGCTCGACGTCGAGCTCCTTCGGCGACTGGATGATCCCGATTCGGACGTCCACTTCGAGCTCCTTGGAAGAAGATGCCGCAACATATCAGCGCCTCGCCGCTGGCCGGGCAGGGCCGCCTTAGGCTCCGTCGACGCTCCTCGGAAGGCGGTCCAGTGTCCAGCCGAGCCGGGCGGTGGCCTGGGCGCAGGCGAAACGGTCCGTCATCCCGGCGACGTAACCGACGGCAGCGAGGCGGGCTTCGCCGGCGGCGGCCTCTCGGTGCTCGAACGGCATCTCATCGGGACAGGTCTCGTAGTAGGCGACGAGCGCGCGCAGCATCTCGACGACACGGCGGGACTGCTCGAGAGATGCCGGCCGCAGGTAGATCCGCTCGTAGTTGAACCGGCGCAGCGCCGCCAGAGCCTCGGCTGTCTCGACAGACAGTCCGACGAGCCCAGTCGTAGCTGCCACGTGAACGACGTCGCGGATGAAGACGTGGAGCTGGCGGCCGCGTGCCCTGCCGCACCGTTCGGTCACCTGCTCGGGTAGCTCTTCCGGCCCGACAATGCCGGCCCGGACGGCGTCCTCGAGGTCGTGAGCGCTGTAGGCGATGCGATCGGCGAGAGCAACGACCTCACCCTCGGGCGTCTCGGGGGCCGGGCGTGACCAGGAGTGGTTGCGAATGCCGTCGAGCGTCTCGTCGCAGAGATTGAGCGGAGCGGCCGTGATGTCGGCTCCCCAAACGGCATGGTCGAAGCCTCCTGGCAGAAGAGGCGTGAAGGCATCCTCGCTGGCGTGACCCCCCGGACCATGGCCGCAGTCGTGACC
>JBOGHY010000306.1:0-4714 GCA_050742375.1 Acidimicrobiales bacterium
TGCGCTCATGGGGGCCTTCCTCGAGGTGCCGATCGTCGGAGCCGTGCTCTTCATGGCGGCCAACACCGTCGGGTTTTATCTCTCCTTCCGGCACTACCGACCGCCCGAAGAGGAAAGCACCGACCACCTACCCCCCGAAGAGGAACGCGCCGATCACCTACCCCCCGAAGAGGCGAGCACCGACGTGGCTCAACGGTCGGCGCGATACAGCTAGCGCCACGGGTTTACGACCTCGAGCTCGTCGAAGCGCTCGAAGTCCCCGATCTTTCGAGTGACGATCGCCATGTGGTGGACGAGGGCGGTCGCATCGATGAGGCCGTCGCGGAACATCACCGCATCCGGCACGTCAAGCCTGGCTGCGCGCCAGCGCAAAAGAGTCGGCGCTGTTGGGGCGGCACCTACGGTGGACGACCTGGGATTACGCCCTCAAGCAAGGCGCTCAGGCCGGTGTGGCTTACAACGAGCAGGGCCGGGGGTTCGAGTCCCTCGGCGCCCACGAATTTCGACAGGGCCGTCGTCGGGCGGTGGATGTGGATGTCTATCGTACTGCGATGTTTTTCCGCCCTCTCTGTGCGTGGCTCGCCAAGGAGAGTTGTGAACGGTTTCGGGGCGACTTCTTGTCGGAGGCCGACCGATCGCCCGGCGGTGGGCCTTGAAGACCCCGCCCAGCCGGGCGATGGCGAGCCTCGACGACTCGCCCAGCTCTCCTCGACCGATCGCCCAGCACGCCTCGATCGACCGCCCGACGGTGAGCCTCGACCGATCGCCCAGCACGCCTCGATCGATCGCCCGACGGCGAAGCCTTGACCATCGGTCGACGGTGAGCCTCGACGACTCCGCCCAGCACGCCTCGATCGACCGCCCGACGGTGAGCCTCGACGGCGTTCCGCCCAGCTCGGCCACGAGGGCCGGCCCGCCGAGGAGAGCCCCGGCGGCGAGCCTCGCCGCTTCGCCCGGCTCGGCCACGAGGGCCGACCCGCCAAGGAGCGCCCTGAGGAGAGCCTCGCCTCGAAGCGGCCGTTCACGGGTAGTCCAGTCCCACGAGAGCTGCGAGGGCCTCCCAGTGCATCGAGTGTGGCACCCGGGCTCCGGCCCGCCAAGCCGACGCCGTGCTCTTCGCCACACCGCAGGCGGCTCTGATCTCGCCCAGCCTCACCCCGGCGAGCGCCGGCGCCAGCACGCTCCTCGCCCAGCTCGCATCTACCGGGCCGCCAGGATGGTGGAGCGACCGGCCCTGATCGCCTCTGATCTTGCCTGGCGCAGCGCAGGTGTCTGGCGAGGGTTGGCGTCGATGCACGAGGCGCAGCGGACATGGCGAGGGTTGCTGACCTTCCCGCCGCAGTCGGGGCAGCTCCACCCACGAGGCTCCCCTGTGGCACTGCTCACGCCCGCCACGGGGCGAACCCTCGCCTCGGCCCGGGACAGCCTTCGCGCCGGTTAGTGAGCGGTGTGGTGGCCTCGACGCCACCATGGGCGCCGACCCTGCGGGCGAGGGCCTCGGCGACAGGGGCGAGACGCTCGGCGCAGCGGGGCATGACGGCCTCGGCGAGCTGGTGGGTGAGCGGTGCCCGCAGGCGTACCTGTCCGTCAGGCGCCTCGGAGAAGTCGACCTTGCGGAAGCTGGCCTCGCCCGCCAGGCGCAGCACCTGTTCCTCGACCACGCCCCGGGCGGTCTCCATCAAGTCGAGGGCGGCGGCCGGCCGGCCCCGCAGGGTGGCATGTCCCCACCCGATCCCCGGATCGAGGCCGACGCCCAAGAGGGCGATGGAGGCCTCGATCTCGGCCAGCTTGAGTTGGCCCGGCCCCGCGCGCCCCTCTGGGGCCCCCACCGGGGCTTCTCCAGGCCGCTACATCACCGGAGGGAGAATCCCACTCGTGTGACTTTTTACATCCCCTGGGCGTGCACGGCCGTAGCCTGGCGCAGTCGGCGGCCGCGTTGTCAGCGGCAGGAGTCCGGAAACGGAGGGCACCCCTCTTGACGCGTTCTCCGGGCGGGGACTAGTACTAGCTGCGCAAGGACAGTGACCGATCGTGCACCGGGGAGGGTGACGTGGACAACCTTTCTGCATCTCTACAAGCACGAAGGCTAAGTCGCCGGACGGTTCTCAAAGCGGCAGGGATCGTCGGTCTCGGCGCGATTGCCGCTCCGATCGCCGGTGAACAACTGGTGCACGCGTCGACGCGGCGTCCGCGACGAAGAGAGATTCCTCTTGATCACATCGTGATCGATTGCCAGGAGAATCACTCCTTCGACAACTACTACGGCTTTGCTCCCTGGATCGGCGACTACGGAGTGCCACGCGGGTACTCACAGCCCGACGGCAACGGCGGGAGCATCGCCCCTTACCATCTCACCACCCTGTCACCGGGAGACCCGAACGAGGGTTGGGACGTCTACCACGGCGAGTACGACAACGGTGCCATGGACGGCTTCTACACTTTCGGGGGATCCAACGCCCTCGGCTACTTCACCGGCGTCGACCTGCCCTTTTATTATGGCCTTCACGAGCGCTTCACACTGTGCGTGAACTACTTCTGCTCGGCGATGACAGAGACCTACCCGAACCGCTTCTATTGGGCGTCAGGAACATCGGGCGGCATCACGGACAACAGCGTGTACGGGTTCGGTGTCCTTGACTATCCATGCATCCTCGATCTCCTCGACGCGGCCGGGGTCACTTGGAAGGTCTACAACCTCGGAGGCTTCGACAATGTGCCGGCCGGAGACAGTGACAACATATTCGTGTTCTTTAAGAATTTTGCCAACGACCCGCGCACGCGGGCATCGGATGCCGACTTCCTGGAGGATGCGTACAATGGCACCCTGCCGAATGTCTCCTATATGATCCCGAGCTACACTCACGAGCTTGACGAACACCCACCGGCTGACGTCGCTGCGGGCATGGGCCTGCAGGAGACGCTGATAACCGCATTAATGGAGTCGCGGCTCTGGCAGCAATCGGCCTACATCGTCACCTATGACGAACACGGGGGATACTTCGAGCACGTGCGACCGCCACAACTCGATGCCTACGGGCTCGGCATGCGCGTCCCCACTTGGGTGATCTCTCCGTATGCGAGGCCTGGGCATCTTGAGCCGACGGTCTACGAGCACAGCTCGATCCTCAAGTTCCTCGAGGCGGTGTTCGAGCTGCCTACGCTCGCCTCGGTGAACCACCAGTTCGACAACAGCACTCCGGGTGGACCAAACAATCAGGCTGCGAACGGTGCTGCGCTAGGGCCACCTGCACCACCTCGTGACGGGCGCCAGGACATCGGCGACCTGATGGAGTGCTTTGAGTTCGGGTAGGTCACCGCTAGCGAGCGACCGTCCGGGCGAACGCGCTCGCGCACACCCATGCTGTCGCCTGCTCGACTGGGAGAGCGGCTCGCCGCACATGGCGGCGACGAGGCGGGTCCCTCGAAAATATCGACACCCCGTCGCCAACCGTCCCTGACTGAGCGCCACGAGCCCGGTGGCGGTCTGCGGTTCGGGGCAGCCGCATGGATGGTCACCGCGCGTAGCTAGTTCTTCTTAGCGTCTTGACTCGGCGAGTTCGCCACCGCCCTCCGGAGCCTGGTCGAGCCGGTTGAGGACGCCGGCTTCGCCACACGGGACGAAGCGCAGTCCGGCGTGGCGATGAGCCTGGGCCTACGGCTCGTGTAGGCGGACCGCAGAGAGTCGTTCCCGCAGCTCAGATGGGTTTGAATACGACATCCCTTCCCGCTGCTCTATCTGCCAGATTCTATGGCATACTGGGTCGTGAGAACGACCCTCGAGCTTGACAACGACCTCCTCGCCTCGCTCATGGCGCGCCTTCCTGGCGTGTCGAAGACCGAGGCGATCCAGCGAGCGGTGCGCTTCTACCTCACGCACGACGCAGTCGACCAGCTTCGGCAACTCGCAGGAACGGTGGAGATCGACGACGTTTCGCGTTCCCTGCGTGGGACCGATCGAACGACGTGACCGTTCTGGCCGATACGTCGGTCTGGGTCGAGTATCTGCGGCACGGTAGAGCGTCCAAGGCGGCTCGATTGGATGACCTCCTCGTGGCGGGCGAGGTGGTCGTATGCGGCCCTGTCGTGGCAGAGTTGCTCGCCGGTGCAAAGTCCCTCGAGAGAGCGAGGCTCTGGCTATCGCTGACCGGGTTGCCGTGGGCGGACCTGGGCCCGGTCCAGTGGCAGAGCGTTGGCGAAGCCGCGGCACGTCTACGAGAGCGTGCCGAAACCGTCGCTCTGACCGACATCGAGATCGCCGTGGCCGCCGTCGACTCGTCCTCGAGGCTATGGACGCGCGACTCCGACTTCAAGCGAGTTTGTGCTGTCTTGCCAGCCCTTCAGTTCTTTGATCCTTGACGGGCGGCCCTGCGAAGGTAGGTTCCGGCGCCACGTATTCGGTCCCGGCCGCCAAGCGCGACGTCGCGTGGGACCATGTCATTCACAAGACCAGGAGCGTGCGAGCGGCTCCGCGCCGGTGAGTGCGTTCGTCGACACGAATGTCTTGGTCCTCCATCTCACCGGCGATCCTCCGGACGTGGCACAGGCAGCCACGAACTACCTGGGCACGGAGACCGAGCTACTGCTCACCGAAGTCGTGGCCGCCGAAACCGTGTACGTGCTGGCATCCTTCTACGAGGCTCCGCGCGGTCAGGTTGCCCAAGCGCTCCGCTCGCTGGTCGCCTTCGACTCGGTTGTCTGCGTCGACCCGGCACTG
>JBOGHY010000307.1:0-3505 GCA_050742375.1 Acidimicrobiales bacterium
CCGCTATGCAATGGCTACCGTCTGAGGGAGACCATCGACGCCCCGAGCACGAGCGCGGTGCCCCGGCGCTGACGGACCGAAGGGGCACAGGACGGTGAGGGCCCTGTGAACACCCGTTCCTTCGCCGGACGTGCGGAGGTCGAGGCGCGTCTGCTCGCCTCCCTCGGCCACCCTGTCGTCGCCACCGACGTCGCTTTCCGGATCACGTACTGGAACGCGAGCGCAGCAGAGCTGCTCGGCTTCAGCCCCGAAGAGGCGCTCGGCAGGGACGTGATCGAGCTTGCCGGCGTCGAGCTGAGCCAAGAAGCGACGGACGAGGTCGTCGCCGGGCTGGTCACCGGGGTGGCGAGCTCGAGGGACTTCTGGGTGAGACGAAAGGACGGCGTTCGACTGCCCGTCCTCGCCTCGCTCACCCCCCTCCTCGACGAAGCCGGCGAGTTCACCGGCCTCGTGGCGACGGCGACGGACATCTCTCAGCGCAAAAGGGCCGAGGAGGCGAGGGCGAGGCTCTCGGCCATAGTCGAGTCGTCGAGCGACGCCATCATCGGCATGGACCTCGACGGCAGGATCACGAGCTGGAACGCGGCGGCGGAGCGCCTCTACGGCTACACGGCCGAGGAGCGCATCGGGGTCAACCCGAGCACCGAGGGCTCACCCGACGAAGTGCAGGAGACGAGAACCCTGCTCGAGGGGCTGGCGGAGGGGCGGGTGCTCGAGAGCTTCGAGAGCGTGAGGACGCGCCCGGACGGCAGCTCGGTCGACGTGGCGACCTCGGTCTACCCGGTGACGGGCGCCGATGGGAGCGTCGTCGGGGCTGCGGCGATATCAAGGGACATCGGGGCCCGCAAGAAGCTCGAGAGGCTCGCGGCCGAGGAGCATCGCCGCCTCGAGGAGGCGCAGCGCCTCGCAGAGATCGGGAGCTTCGAGTGGGACGTTGGCTTGAGACGCGCCCGCTGGTCGCCGGAACTGCGGCGCATCCTCGCCGTCCCTGACGGTTCGCCCGACGACTACGAGTACTTCCTAAAAGAGGTCCACCCCGACGATCGACAGGCCCTCGTCGACGACGTCCTCGCCTGGCTCGCACGCCCGGAGCAGCCCTTCGAACGGGAGTTTCGCGTCGTGCTGGCCCCGGGAGAGACGCGATGGCTGAGCACGAGGGCGGTCATCGACAGGGGACCCGCAGGGGACCAGTTGCTCATGGTGGGTTCGACCCAGGACGCCAGCCGCCAGCGCGAGTACGAAGCTGCGCGCCGGCAGGCCGAGCAGCGCTTCGACGTGGCCTTCGAATTGGGCAGCGTGGGAATGCTCATCATGGACCTCGACCACCGGATCCTCCGGGTGAACCCGGCGCTCTGTCGCTTCTTCGGGCGGTCCGAGTCGGAGCTCGTGGGCAGGCGGGCAGACCAGTTCAGCCACACCGGCGAGGTACCCGGCGGCGAGGTGCCGAACGTCGACCTCGAGCTGCGCCACGCCCGTCCCGACGGCAAGGTCGTGTCTGCGCTCGTGCACACCGCCACGGTGCGGGACGCCGGCGGCGATCCCGAGTACATGTTTGCCCAGGTCGTCGACATCACCGAGCGCAAGCACGTAGAGGAGGAGATGCAGCGTCTGGCGATGCACGACCCCCTCACGGGGCTGCCCAACCGGTACCTGCTGCAGGACCGCCTCGAGACTGCGCTCGCCCGCAGCGCCCGCTCGCATCGTCGTGTCGCCGTGCTCTTCATCGACGCCGACCACTTCAAGGTGGTGAACGACTCGCTCGGCCACACCGCCGGCGACGCCCTGCTCGTCCAGCTCGCACACCGCCTCCTACGCGAGAGCCGTTCCGGCGACACGGTCGCCCGTTTCGGCGGCGACGAGTTCGTGATGATCTGCGAGGACGTGATGGACGCCGCCGAGGCGGAGGTGATCGGAGCCCGCGTCGCCCGGCTCCTCGACGAGCCCTTTTACATCGGGGACCAGCAGCTGTACGTGACCGTCTCCACTGGCGTCGTGATTCCCGATGAGAAAGCCACTCCGACCACGGTCTTACGCGACGCCGACGCCGCCATGTACCGCGCGAAGGAGAAGGGCCGCGCACGTCTCGAGGTCTTCGACGAGACCCTCAGACACCGGGCGGCCCGCCGGCTCGACCTCGAGGTGATGCTCCGCCATGCTCTCGACCAGGAGGAATTCCGCCTTGTCTTCCAGCCGATCGTCGGCCTTCCCGCCGAGCGCCCCACGGCCGTCGAGGCCCTCGTGCGCTGGATGCATCCCGAGAGGGGACTGGTTCCACCGACCGACTTCATTCCCGCCGCCGAGGAGACCGGTCTCATCGTGCCCCTCGGTGCCTGGGTGCTCGACCGGGCGCTCAGCCAACTCGCGCAGTGGCGCAAGCAGGTACCGGGCTGCGGAGACCTCCAGCTGGGCGTGAACCTCTCGCCCCGCCAGCTGCTCGCCGGCGATCTCATCGCCCGCTGCAGCGATGCCGTCGCCGCCTACGGGCTACCGCCTGACTGCCTTTGCCTCGAGATCACCGAAGGCACCGTCATGGACGACGTGGACGTCTCCATCCCGATCCTGCGGCGGGTGGCGGATCTCGGGATACGCGTCGCCGTCGACGACTTCGGCGCCGGCTACTCCTCCCTCAACTACCTGAAGCGCCTCCCGGTGCACACCCTCAAGATCGACCGGTCCTTCGTCGACGGCCTCGGCACCGATCCCGACGACTCGGCGATCGTCCGGGCGATCGTGAGCCTCGGTCACGCGCTCGGCCTCGAGCTGTGCGCCGAGGGGGTGGAGACCGACGAGCAGCGCCGTGAGCTTGTCAGCCTGGGCTGTCACCGTGCCCAGGGCTACCTCTTCTCGCCGCCGATCCCGCCCGAGCACGTCTCCGGCTGGCTGGTGCGCCAGGCGGCCGGCTGAGCCTCCGGCACGAAGATCCTCTATCTCCGGCCACCGCCTCCCCAGGCGTCGCGTCCTCACGGCTTGCGAGACGACGGGGCATGCCGCCATCTTGCATGCTTTGGCCATGGCTCGACTTCGGGACGTGGTGATCGACTTCGCGGGCCCGGCCTGCCCCTAGCGGGCGGTCTCGACGATCTTCGAGATCGGGAACACCGAGACTCAGAGCTCGACGGTGCCCCTGCCTGGTCGTCTAACCCGAGGAAAGTGGGCTCTGGTCCCCGCTTCAGCCGAGAGCATCCGGAGACCGAGCCGTTTGTAGCGTTCGGGCAAGGGCACGACCGCCCTTGGACCACGAGCACCGGGTGGCTGCACGCACATTGGCCGCCGGTGAGGCCCGTCCACCCGGCCACTCGGCGGTAGGTTGATGGCAAAGGTACAGGTAGGTTGGGACGAACCTAGATGACCCCCAGCAGACCGAAGGCCCTTGTCCCCCAGCCGCTTCGAGTCGCCATGCGCACGAGCGAGAACGCCACCCGCAGGAGGTTGTACTGGCTCTACAACTGGTTCCGAGCGCGAGGGGACCGCAGCAGGGCCACGATCAAAGATGTGAAGGGGTGCT
>JBOGHY010000308.1:0-8811 GCA_050742375.1 Acidimicrobiales bacterium
GCCCGGCGCGGCGGCCCCGGCGGCGCTCCGCGCGGCGGGCGCGGCGATCGGGCGGCGGCGCCGCGTCACGGCGCGCATGCGCGAGACGAGCTCGCGCAACCGGTACGGCTTGGCCACATAGTCGTCGGCGCCGACCTCGAGGCCGACGACCGCATCGAGCTCCGTCGACTTGGCCGTCACCATGATGATCGGAACGTCCGAACGCGCCCGGATCGCCCGGCACACGTCGATGCCCGACATCCGGGGCAGCATGACGTCGAGGAGAACGAGGTCGATCGAGTCGTCGAAGCGCTCGAGCGCCTCCACGCCGTCCTCGGCGACGGTCACGTCGAAGCCCTCCCGCTCCAGTCCGACGACGAGGGCGTCCACGAAGGACTCGGAGTCCTCGACGAGCAGGACGCGCGTTGGGCTGGCCGACTCGTTGGTCATGATTCGTTGCCCGCCTGGGCAGGCAGCCGGAGCGAGAATGTCGACCCCTCCCCCTCGCGCGACTCGACCTTCACGCTCCCCCGGTGGTTGGCTGCCACGTGGCGCACGATGGCCAGGCCGAGGCCGGTGCCACCCGTCGAGCGTCCCCGCCCCTGGTCGACGCGGTAAAAGCGCTCGAAGATCCGCTCGAGGTCCCGAGCCGGGATGCCGATGCCGCGGTCGGTGACGTCGATCACCACTTCGTCGCCCTCGACTTGGGCGGAGCAGTCGACTTTGGTGCCCTCGTAGGAAAATTTCACGGCGTTCTCGAGCAGGTTGTACAGGGCTGAGGTGAGCTGCCGGCGGTCGCCCAGCACCACGACAGGGGGCGCCGGCTCCGAGAGGACGACGTCGACCCGTTGCTGCTCGGCAGCCGCACGCACCCGCTCGGCCGCCTCCGCCATGACGAGGTTCACGAGCAGCGGCTCGCGCGGCGGCGACTCCTCCGTCTCGATGCGCGACAGGTCGAGCAGATCGTCGATCACGCGGCTGATCCGGAAGGCTTCTGTGTGGATTCGCTGAGCCAGTCGCCCGGCCACCGCCGGCTCGTTCTCCGTGAGCAGGGTCTCGGCAAGCAGCCCGAGCGCGCCCATGGGTGTCTTCAGCTCGTGGCTGACGTTGGCTACGAAGTCGCGCCGCACCTCCTCGAGGCGGCGGCGGTCCGACACGTCGTCGATCACTGCCAGTACGCCGAGCGCCCGCGAGCCGTTGTCGATGCTCTCGGTGCGGACGACGAGGGTGCGCCGCGGCGGGCCGTAGAGCTCCATGGTGCGCTCCTCGGAGGAGCCCATCATCGTCGAGGCGAGCAGCTCCTCGACGGCCTGGGCGGCAAGGGCGTCGCCATGGCGACCGCCCATTAGCCGCTGTGCCTTGGCGTTCGAGAAGGCCGTCTGGCCATGCTCATCGCGGATGACGACAGCCTGCGGCAGGCGGTCGAGGGCCCGCCGGAGCCGGATCGCATCCGAGGTGGCATCTGCCACCGCCTCAGCAGCGAGATCCGTGGCTCGCTCGAGGTGGGCGATGCTGTCCTCGGAGGTGCGCGGCTCGCGCAGAGGCGGGTCGGCCCCAAGTCGCGAGGCGACGGCGCCGAGACGCTGGCGGAGCGCCCGCCGGCCACCGCGCGCACCGAGCCAGGCCGCCGCCGCGACGAGCACCACGACCACGGCAGCAGCGATGGCAAGGGCCGGGACGCCAGCGTGGACGCCGGTGGCGGCGGCCGTCGTCGCGCTACTGCCCATACCTACCAATTTGACAGTTCGTCCGCTCTCGCCGTGGTTACATCAAAACAGTTGACATACATTGACACAGATGGAAAACAGGCAGTATCGTCCAGTCAGGCCTCGGTCGCCGCCTACCTCCAAAGCGACCCTCCTTTCGCCCGAAGGCGCCTTGCGCACAAGGAGGTCCGCTGATGTCGCACTTCTTCACGATCCTCGCCGCTGGCGGTTCCGTCTCGCTCGACCCGTCGTCTACGGCTCTGCCCGGAGGCGGCACCTTGACGACGCTTGCCAACGGCATCGGGTGGTGGGCACTTTTGGCCGCCCTCCTCGGTCTCGTGCTCGGAGCCGCCGCCTGGGCGATCGGCAGCCACACGAACAACTACCAGTACTCCTCCGGCGGGCGCCGGGCGGTGCTCGTGTCGGCGGCTGCTGCCCTCGTGATCGGGGCAGCGCCGACCGTGGTCAATTTCCTCTTCACGACGGGTCATGGCATTCACTGACGTAGGGCCGGCAGCCGTCGGGCTCGGCGCCGGCGTTCTCCCGGGCCTGCTCGGCTCGACCCTTCAGCATTTCGCCGCCCTTGTCGTGAAGGCCTTCTTCGACACCCTTGGGCAGTGGGTGCTAGCCGGCGACCACTTCTTCCTCTCGGGCCTGTGGTCGGCTCTGAGCGCCACGACGAACCCGCTCATCTCGGGCTCCTGGTTCGACTCGGACTTTGCCGTGCTCTCCGGAGTCGGTGCCGCCCTGGTGCTGCCATTGCTGTTGGCGGCAGTCATCCAGGCGATCGCCCGCCAGGACGGCGCCGGGCTGCTTCGGACCGCCTTTGTCAGGCTTCCCTTCGCCCTCCTCTTCACGGCCGTCGTCGTCCAGCTCGTCCAGCTCGGCCTTGCCGCCACCGACGCCGCCAGCGCGGCGGTGCTCGGGGCCGGGGGCGACCCCTCGAGGCTGCTGATCGCGACGCTCGCCACGGCCATAAGCGGCCTGGGCGGTTCGCCCTCGTGTTCGTCGCCTTCGTGACAGCGGTCGTTTCATGCCTCATCTGGTTCGAGCTGACGGTCCGCTCGGCCGCCGTCGCCGTCGCCACGCTCTTCCTCCCCCTCGCCCTGGCCGGCCTGGCGTGGCCGGCAACGGCACACTGGGCGCGCCGGCTGGGCGAGACGCTCGCCGCCCTCGTGCTCATGAAGCTCGTCATCGCCGGGGTGCTGGCGCTTGCGGTAGGCGGGCTGGCCGACCCCTCCGGCGGCATCTCTGGAGTGATGGAGGGCCTGGCACTCCTCGCCCTCGCCGCGGGAGCTCCCTTCGCCATGATGCGTCTCCTCCCGATGATCGAGTCCGGCGCCGTCGGCCACCTCGAGGGCCACGCGGGCCGGCCGGTCCGCTTCGCCGCCGCGAAGGCTGAGCAGTACGGCAAACCGAAGATCGCGAGCCTGCTCACGGGAGGCACGTCGTCTACCTCTTTCGGCGCCGGCGAGGTGCTCACAGGCACCGACGAGGGCGTGGCTCCGGGGCGACGGGGCGCATCGGGCAGCCGAGCCCCGAGCGGCGCCTACGCGGCGGCCCCGGCGACACCGCCCACGAAGACCTCGGGGGGTGACGACGACGCACCCGACGCGGCCGGTGCCGGGGCGGCACCGTCCGGAGCGGGCGGCGGCCCCGGGGGGGCCGGGCTCAGCCGGGTGAGCCCGGACGGCGCCGCTGGAAGCTCCTGGCAGCAGGGGCGGGTGTCCGAACGGCGGCCGAGCCCCCCGCCCACGAACGAGCAGGTAGAGCGCTACGCCAGGCAGCTCGCCAGTGGCCCGGCCCGGCGCGTGGCGCCGCCGCCGGACACGGGTTCGTACGAGTCGACACCTGGAGACGGCGAGGACCAGCCGGGGAGCGACCGGCATGGATGAGACCGCCGGCCAACCGCGTTACCGGCTCGGGCCGCGGAGCCGGCGCGGGCTCATCGCCGGCTGGCGCGGCGGACAGATCGCCTGCGTCGCGACTGGACTGCTCGTCGGCATCTTCCTCCTGCGATCGATCGGGGGGCTTGGCGGCTTGCTCACGACCGTTCTCGTCACCTCGATCTCGGTGGCGGCGGCGACCTGGCCGCTCCAAGGGCTGAGCGCAGAGGAATGGGCACCGACGATCGCCCGGTTCGCGCTCGAGAGCGTCGCGGAGGGGGGCTTTCGTCCTTGGGCAACGCGGGCGCGACCGGCGAGAGGTGCCCTCGCCCACCTGGCCGTGCGCCAGCTGCCGGGGAACGAGACGATCGGCGTCGTCACCGACCAGGAGTGCGGAACCTGGACGGCGGTCATCCCTGTCGGCGGAGACGGCTTCGCCCTCGTGTCGGAGGCCGAGCGCGGCGAGCGGATCGCCGCCTGGTCCGGCGTCCTTGCGGCCGTGGCGAGCGAGGGCACCGGACCACACCGCCTGCAGTGGGTCGCGCGCACCTACCCGACGCTGCTCGACGGACCGCCCGGACAGGCGCCGCCCGGCATCGACGCACGGATGGCCGAGGAAGGGCGGGAGCCGGTGCGCCCGACCGCGGCATTCCCGGTCCAGGGGCTCGCGGATCCGTCATTGCCGGCCCCGGCGACGGCTTACCGCCAGCTGCTCGACGACGTCGCCGGCGAGCTGTGGTCGCGGGAGGTTCTCGTCGCCGTGACCGTGAAAGCAGCCCTCGGCCGCCGCGCCGGCGCAGACGCCGCCGCCGAAGAGGTCCGCCATCAGCTCGAGGCGATGTCCGAGCGCTTGCGGGCTGCCGGGCTCCACCCCGGTCGTCCTCTCAGCCTGCGATCGCTGGCAGCATGCCTGCGAAGAAGCTTCGACCTCGGCTCCCTCGGAGAGTTGACGTTCTGGCCGTGGCCGGTCGGTATCGAGGATGGCTGGGGCTGGCTCCACACCGACGAGTCGTGGCAGGCGACCTACTGGATCTCCGAGTGGCCCCGGACCGATGTCGGCACGGAATGGCTCCTGCCGATGCTTCTCGGCGCGGGCCAGCGAAGGACGCTCTCGGTGACGATGGCGCCCGTCCCGCCCTTGAGAGCCGTGCGGCGAGCCGAGCGAGAACGGACCTCGGGCGCCGCCGACGCCGAGCTTCGCCGGCGCCACGGCTTCGCCGTCACGGCGAGAGCGCGCCGCGAACAGGAGGGGCGCCAGCAGCGAGAGGTCGAGCTCGCCGACGGCCACGCCGGCTTCAGGTACTCGGGCTACGTGACGGTCACGACCGCCACCTTCGAGGAGCTCGGTGAGGCCTGCCGCCGGGTGGAGCAGGCGGCGGCCGCCTCCCAGCTCGAGCTGAGACGCCTCTTCGGCTCACAGCGGGACGGCTTCCTCTGCACCTTGCCGGTCGGCCGGGGGTGCCGATGAGCCGGGGGTGCCGATGAGCCGGGGGTGCCGGCTGGCGCGGCGGGGCCGGCTGGCGCGGCGGGGCCGGCTGGCGGTGCCGGGCGACCGGGGGTTGCGGTGAGCTTCGGCACCTCCTCCAGCGGTTCGCTGCGACTGCCGACCCACGAGGTCACCACGGCGCAGCTCGGCGCCGCCTATCCCTTCGCCTCAGCCCGGCCGTTGCCCTCGGACCGCGTCCTTGTCGGACGCGATCTCGCCGGCGGCCCGTTCGTGCACGACCCGTTCTCGCTCTATGCCGCCTCGTTTCTGACCAACCCCAACATGACCGTCGTGGGTCAGATCGGCCGCGGCAAGAGCGCTCTCGTCAAGTCCTACCTGTACCGCCAGGCTGCCTTCGGCAGGCAGGTGGCGGTGCTGGATCCCAAAGGAGAGTACGGCGCTCTCGCCCGCGCGCTCGGGACGGTGCCTATAACGCTCTCTCCAGAGGGTGGCGTCCGGATGAACCCGCTGGATGACCTCGGCGGGTCTCTGGCGCCGGCTGGCGCGACGCAGCCGGACGCGGGTGCTGGATGGCCCGGCGCAGGTCCCGGCGCAGGTCCCGGCGTGGGGCACGGCGCGGGGCCGGGCGCGGGGCCGGGCGCAGGGCCCGGCGCAGGGGCTGGATGGCCAACAACCGGGCCGGCCGGAACTGGCACGTCGCCTGGCGTCGGCACAGAGCCTGCTGCCAACACAGGCGACCGGAGCACCCGGCACCGCCGTCTCGTGCTGTTAAGAGCGCTCATCGAGGCAACTCTGCGCCGGCACCTGCGACCGGTCGAGCATCTCTGCCTCGAGGTGGCCCTCGATGCCGCCTCTGCCTGGGCGAGCCGAGGTGGGCTCAGGGCACCGACCCTTCGCGCCGTGGTCGACTTCCTTCTCGGGCCCGACGAGGCAGCCTCCCGCACGTCCGGCGTGCGCCGCGATGAGCTCGAGCGCGACGGCCGGGACATCGGTCTCGAGTTGCGCCGTCTGGTCCATGGGGACCTCGCCGGCATGTTCGACGCTGAGACCAGCCCGAGGCTCGGCTCACCGGTCGGCTCCGAATCGGGAACCGCCGCTCTGATCGTCGACCTCTCGGCGGTGTACCACTCCGAGGCCCTTCCCGCCCTCATGGTCTGCGCCGCGTCTTGGCTCCAGGCCATGACCGCCCGCGACTCCGCTCTCACCCTGCTCGTCGTCGACGAGGCCTGGGCGGTGCTCTCCGAGGCGGCCGTCGCTCGATACCTGCGCTCGTCCTGGAAGCTGTCCCGGGCAAAGGGCGTCGCCAATGTCGCCGTCTGCCACCGGATCAGCGATCTCTCGGCGGCGGGCTCCGCGGGGAGCGAACAGTCGCGCCTGGCCGAGGGCCTGCTCGCGGACTCAGAGACCGTGGTCTGCTACGCCCAGCCGCACTCGGAGCTGCCGGCGCTGGCGGCGGCCCTCGGCTGCTCGATCGAGGAACTGGCTCTCCTGCCGAGTCTTCCCCGCGGCGTGGCGCTTTGGCGCGTCGCCGGCCACAGCTTCCTAGTCGAGCATCTTCTCGGCAGAGCGGAACGTGCTCTCGTCGACACCGACGAGCGGCTGCGTCCAGAAGCGGCATTCGGCACAGCAGGGCAGCCCGGCGGAACGGGGTCGCCCGGCGGAACGGGGCGGCCCGGCGGAACGGGGCGGCCCGGCGGAACGGCGCTGCGCCCAGAAGCCGCCCGAGTGCTCGGGACGTCCCGGCCGGCGCGGTCGTGATGCCGCGACTGAGCCCTGAGGCGTCGCACCGCAAATGAGGCCGAGGCCGGGCGGGCGGCGTCCCTCCACTCACGGATTTGGGTCTGACGGCGCCATCGCCGTCCTCGTCGCCCTCGGCGCCGCGGCTGCCCTGCTCAGCCGGGTGCCTCACCGACGGGCGGCGATCGTGGTCGGCTGCTGCCTCGCGACGCTGGCTCTTATCGCCGGCGTGGCGGTGCTCCTGAGCCGCAGGCGGGGGCTCGTTGCGCCTGAGCGAAGCAATCCCTTCCACCGGACGGACAGGCGCGCTCCGGACGGCTGGGCTACCAGGACCGACCTCGTGCCCCTTCTCCTTCGGGATCCCCCCGGCGACCGGATCGTCCTCGGCTCGACCCAGGGTCGTCTGGTGGCGGCCGAGCCCCGCCAGTCGGTGCTCGTCGTCGGTCCCTCGCAATCGGGCAAGACGCGCGGTCTCGCCGTGCCGGCGATACTCGAATGGTCAGGGCCCGTCCTGGCGACGTCGGTCAAAGCCGACCTCGTGCAGGCGACGATCGACGAACGTCGGCGGCTGGGTGCCGTGGCCGTGTTCGACCCCAGCCAAGCCATCGGGTCGGTAGCGACGGCGGGCGAGCGCACCGGCTGGTCGCCGCTCGGGGCGGCGGGCACCTGGCAGGGAGCGCGACGGATTGCAGCGGCCATGTGCGACGTCGCAGAAGGGGACGGCGGCATGGAGGACGCCGGCTTCTGGTACGCCTCGGCCGAGAAGCTGCTGGCACCGCTTCTCTTCGCGGCGGCCGTGAGCGGCTCCTCGATGAGCGACGTGGTCAGGTGGATCGACGACGAGGAGATCGGAGAGGTTCTGTTAGCTCTCGAGCTCGCCGGTGTTGCGGAGGCGACGCGAGCCGCCCGGACGAGCTTTCGAAGAGAGGACCGCCAGCGGTCGTCGGTCTTTGCCACCGCCGAGACCGTCGTCGCCGGCTTCGCCGACCCTCAGCTGGCAGACGCGTCCCGCCGCGCCTGCATCGATCCGGCGAGCCTGGTGAGCCAAGGCTCCGCCGCGCCCGGTCCAAGGTGGCGACCGTCGACGCTGTACTGCTGCGCACCTGCCCGGGAGCAGCAGCGCCTTCGACCCGTCTTCACGGCGCTGGTCCGGGAGGTGATCGACGCGGCTTTCGCCGGCGCCGCACGGTCTGGCGGTCCGCTGTCGCCCGGGCTCCTCATCGTGCTCGACGAGGCGGCCAACGTCGCCCCGCTCGCCGAGCTCGACGCCATCCTCGCCACCGCCGCCGGCCACGGGATCCAACTGATGACGGTCTGGCAGGACTTCGCCCAGATCGAGGCTCGCTACGGGCGCCGATGGTCGACGATCGTGAACAACCATCGGGCCAAGGTCGTCTGCCCCGGGATCTCGGATCCGCTCACCTTGGACCATGTCGAGGCGCTCATCGGCGAGCACGAACGAAACGAGGTCTCGACGACCTTCGACCCCGACGGCAGGAGATCACGCACCGAGGTCACGGCCCTGCGGCGACTGGCTCCTGCCGGATCGCTGCGCCGCCTCTCGGCCGGCTCGGCTGCCTTGCTCTATGGAGGGTTGCCGCCGGCGCGGGTCCGCCTCCGCCCGGCCGTCGTAGAGGAACGGTCTGCGAGACGCCTCGATCGACACGCCATGCGCCGTCGCCCTACGAAAGCCCCTCCAGCTTCGACAACCGCCCTCACCGCGATCCGGTCCTCGCCGCGCCCCGAGGGTCCTCCCGGCGGCAAGCCCTGAGGGCCCTGACTACGCGTCCCGCCGCCTGAGCACCGCAGTTCCTATGAGGAGCAGCCCGAGTGTGTAGCCGCAGAGCACGATCAACCCGACCCAGGGTGAGAACGTGTACGGCCCGGCGTTCGAGCTGATGAGGGAGTTGCCGACCGTCGACGGCAGGAACCGGTGGATCGCGTTCTGCAGCGAGACGGGCAGGGCCCCGACGATGAGCTGCAGGATGAGGATCACGACCACGTAAGCGCTGATCGCCCCTGCCGTGTGACGGATGAGGGTGGCCAGGGCCAACGC